>JBMYQA010000178.1:0-12212 GCA_049600855.1 Flammeovirgaceae bacterium
TGCTGCGATTATTTTAGAAACTATCCAAGGTGAAGGAGGAATTAATGTTGCACCTAAGAGCTGGTTAAGGGCATTAAGAGCCATCACAAAAAAACATGGCATCTTAATGATTATTGATGACATCCAAGTGGGATGCGGACGCACAGGTAAATTCTTCAGTTTCGAAGAAGCAGGGATTAAACCTGATCTGATTACCCTATCTAAATCCATTGGAGGTTATGGCCTACCAATGTCTTTAACGCTTATTAAGCCTGCTATTGACGTATGGAAGCCAGGTCAACATACTGGAACTTTTAGAGGGAATAACTTGGCTTTTGTGACCGCCGCTGAAGCAATTGTGAAATATTGGAAAGACAGTGAATCCTTTGAAGCAGCTATCGAAACGCGATCAAAATTATTATTTGATACACTGAATGAGGTTTACCAAGAGCATAAAGATATGATTGAGGAAGTTCGCGGAAGAGGACTAGTAGCAGGAATTGAGTTTAAACATGCGGAGCTAGCAGGACAAGTCAGCAAGGAAGCTTTCAGTAAAGGCTTAATTATTGAAACCTGTGGAGCCGAAGATAATATCATCAAATTTTTGCCCCCATTGACGATTGAAATGAATAACTTCAAGCAGGGATTAAAATTGTTTAAATATGCTGTTGAATCAATAAAAAAAACACCTAAGTAATCGTGTTTATCACGAATGGTTCGCTTTAACCCATCAATTTCGGAAGAAAAGATTGTCCCTTCTGGAGCAAATGCAAAACTTTTAAACACAAATACCTAACCATATGTTTCACATTTGGTAATCAATACCTTATATTTAAATTTACCTCAAAAAGTTTAGTGTGCCTTACAAAAGGTTTACACTTCTTCACACAGCTTGCAAAATATGAGACTATTAGTTATTTGTTTGGGCTTCTTAATGTTGCCACTGACAACATTAGCAAACCCCAATACAATTACTATTGACAACAGTACTGCATCTAAACTCATTGGAAAACAGGTCATGTTTCTTGAGGATGAGTCGGGTAAACTGAGACTTGAAGAAATTCTAAAAGCAGAAAATCAGCGTAAATTCAAAAGACATCAAGAAGATGTATTTGCTCGTCCTGCCTCACGAAGTGCCATCTGGTTTAAAATAACCATTCGCAATGATACAGGAGAAGATTTATGGTTGGAAGCTGGAGGTAATCTAGCTTGTTGGTATATAGACTTTTTCCGCCCAGATAGTATTGGAAGTTATAGTGACAGTGTAAAAACGGGATCACTTCGACCTACAAGCAGCAAAGAATATCCTGTAAACTTTTATTGGCTCAAACTTGCCAAAGCTAATGATAGGGATATAAAAACCTATTACTTAAGAATCACTGGACAAGCCCCAAAAGAGTATCCGCTAAAGGCAGGTACGCTTTTAGCACTTTCAAAAGATAAACGAACGAATGACTTTCTGACTGCTGGCTTCATTGGAGCTATGCTTATTATGACGGTCTATAATATGTTCTTGTTTTTTGCTACTAGAAGTCGGATTTACCTGATCTACATTTGCTATTTGGCCTCTACCCCGTTATCCTCCACTTTTGATAGTAATTATCCACTTATTGAAAATAGCACTTGGTTGTATGACTATTTTCTGGTGTGGCACAATATTCCTGAATTTTTTGTAGGCATCTTTGCTGTAATTTATCTAAAAACAAAAACGCTTACTCCTAAATTCAATCGCATTTATTGGGGGCTTATTTGGATAGTTGGTTTAGGTTATCCGTTATTAAATTTAATTGGATTTGAAGTAGTTGATTTAGTCAATGGCTACCAAGTTGTACTCATCTTGTACTATATATTGCCATTATGCGTAGGCATATACCTATGGATTAAAGGAAACAGCAGTGCCCGTTTTTATGTGTTAGGGTGGTCATCAGTAGTCATTGGTGTAATCGTGATCATTCTAGTGTTGAATGGAGAACTTCCATTCAATGTCTGGACCAGAGCAGCCTTGTATTTTGGTTCTACCTTAGAAGCCATGATGTTTTCTTTTGCCTTGGCAGATCGACTAAACGAATTGCGACGTGAAAAAGAGCAAAGTCAAATCGCGCATTTAAAATTAATTGAATCACAAAATGAAATCTTAGAAAAGAAGGTCGCTGAACGGACAAAAGAGATTCATTTACAAAAAGAAGAAATTCTAACTCAAAATGAGGAATTACTTCAAAATCAAGAAGAAATTTCAACACAACGTGATTTCATTGAGAAACAAAATGGCTTACTAACCACCAAGAATCAAGAAATTACAGACAGTATTCGCTATGCTGAACGCATTCAACAGGCAATTCTTCCTACTGAGGAAATGATACACAACTATTTCGCAGATCATTTTTTAATCTACCAACCACGAGACATCGTTTCTGGCGATTTCTATTGGATTTCGGAAATCAATAACGGATTAATCCTTGTGGTTGCAGATTGTACTGGACATGGTGTTCCTGGAGGATTTATGTCCATGATTGGTTATTCGCTGCTCAACACCATTGTAAATGAAAATAAGATCACAGATCCAGCCAAGATTCTGTCTTTGCTTCACCATGGAGTCTACCAAAGCCTTCGACAAAAAAATGGTGAGAATAATGATGGCATGGATATATCCATTTGCAAAATTGATCAGGACAGTAATGAAAATAGGCTCCTGACTTTTGCCAGTGCGAGGCAAAAATTATGGTATCACTATCAAAATGAATTGCACGAAATTCGAGGAAATAAACAATCCATTGGAGGAAGCACAGCAAAAAAAAGAAATTCATTTCAGAACCATCAATTGCCTATTCAGCATGGCATGAGCTTTTTCCTTACTACTGATGGGTATGTGGTTCTGAGAGGTCCCGCATTCGGACATTTCACGAATTCTCAAAACAACATGGACAAAGCACTATGCTAATCGCGGATAGTCATAAAGTACTAGATTGAAGTGATTTATTAATCCCCTACTCCATCTAAAATAAAGAAGTTTGTTTTCTTTTCTCTATATCTTCTTCACTGTCGTTGGAAGATCCGATTAAATCAACTTTCACTAATTTCTTGAACTTTAAGTTTGAGCCTATTGATTTCCATCCTTTCACCTGCTCTATACTTTCTACATCAATGACTTCTTGTTCGTGCTTATTTCCTCTTTCTTTATAGGTTATTTGAATAATTGGATTTTTTAACGCAGTTGCAAAATGCAATTTAGACCCATTTTCTTCGCTGATAAAGCTAAACTTCTTATTTTCTGTAGTCGTTTCAACTTGAAATCTTTTTAGGAAATACTTTCCAGAATCTCCATTTTCATAGATTGCGGAAATGGCTTCATCTTGCTTAAATTTACCAATATAGACAATATTTTTATGGTCAAATCGAGTTGTTAATTCTTGACCTGTTAATTCGTACTCACCTGATTTATAGAGCACTAGTATGTTATCTTCTGTACTGAACTGTCCTAAAAACAGTCCATTCTCGTCTGTATTGAGCTTGCCAACAGATTCATCATACCATATTTTGCGGGCTCCTAATGTAGATACCCCTTCCCTTTTCATGACGACTCTTCTGACAGGATATTTCGTAACAATATTTCCTTGTGAGCTTTTTCCTTTCACTTCTAACTCAGCAAAATCATAATCAAAGCTTTTCTTACGCGCTCTACTATTGTTACTCAATTTCACCTCCAACAATTCCGCCTCGCCATTCGGGTTTGACGAAAAGTGTAGCACCTTAGAGCCAGGTGCACCTTTGGTCAAATCAAAGGCTTTATCGCGCGTAACGCCCAATATATTAAACCGTTTAGCCCTAGTTACACCAGTTTTCGCATCTAAGTACACCAAGTTATAAACCCTGCGTTCATTATTTTTATGATATACTTCTACATGGATGATGTTTTTTGCAACAAAAACTTTTTCCTTAATCTTAACTACCGTGTATTTTCCATCTTGTGTAAAGACAATGATATCGTCAATATCAGAACAATCGCACACAAATTCATCTTTCTTGAGGCCATAACCAATGAATCCGTCCTTACGATTGACATATAGCTTGGTATTATTTGCCGCAACTTTTGCTGCGCGAATGGTATCAAATGTGCTAATCTCTGTTTTTCGTTCCCTGCCTTTTCCAAACTTTTTCAGCAAATCGCTGTAAAAACTAATGGCATAATCGATGAGGTTAGCCAAGTGATGCTCTACATTAACCAATTCCTCTTCCAGTTTTCGCATCAGCTCATCAGCCTTAAAGGTATCGAATCGAGAAATTCGTTTAATCTTAATTTCAGTCAAGCGAACAATATCATCTTCAGTGATTTCGCGATAGAAGTCCTTTTTATACGGATCTAAGCCTTGATCAATAGTAGCCAATACCGCTTCCCAAGTTTCACATTCTTCAATTTTGCGGTAAATTCTATTTTCTATGAAAATCTTTTCCAACGAAGAATAGAGCAACTTTTCGAGCAATTCCCCTTTCTTAATCTCCAACTCTTGTTTTAGCAAATCCACCGTCGTATCGGTGTTATGCTTCAGCATCTCATTTACTCCAACAAATACGGGTTTTTCATCTACAATAACACATGCATTGGGCGAGATCGATACTTCACAATCTGTAAATGCATAGAGTGCATCAATAGTCACATCAGGGGATTGTCCAGGTGCTAATTGAACCTCCACTTCTACCTCCTTAGCCGTATTATCCGTTACTTTCTTAATCTTAATTTTACCCGAATCGTTGGCTTTTACGATTGAATCAATTAAACTACTCGTTGTAGTGGCATAAGGAATTTCTTTGATGAGCAGAATCTTATTATTTGCCGCTTCAATTCTAGCCCGCACGCGCACCTTCCCTCCTTTCTTACCTTCATTATAATTACTAAAATCGGCAATTCCACCAGTAGGAAAATCAGGAACAAGGCTAAAGCTTTTACCTTTTAAATAGGCAATGGAGGCTTCGATAAGCTCACAAAAGTTGTGCGGTAGAATTTTTGTCGCCAACCCTACCGCAATTCCTTCTACCCCTTGAGCTAATAATAGCGGAAATTTAACAGGGAAATTTACTGGCTCTTTCTTTCGGCCATCGTAGGAAAGTTGCCACTCCGTAGTTTGAGGATTAAATACCACCGCATTCGCAAACTTAGACAAACGCGCTTCGATGTATCGAGGCGCTGCGGCACTGTCACCAGTACGGATATCCCCCCAGTTACCTTGGGTTTCTATTAATAAATCTTTTTGCCCTAAGTTTACAATGGCATCCCCAATAGAGGCATCGCCATGTGGATGATATTGCATGGTACTACCAATTACATTGGCTACCTTGTTAAAGCGTCCATCATCCATTTCTTTCATAGCATGGACTATTCTTCGTTGAACAGGCTTCAACCCATCTTCAATAGATGGTACAGCACGCTCTAAAATCACATAAGATGCATAACTCAAAAACCAATTCTCATACATTCCAGAAACTGGTTTACTTTGTTGCATTTCTTCATCTATGTGATTACCCATTTCATTATCCATAATACAAAAAAAAATTTAGCTATTTGTTCTCTCCCCTACTCTACTAGAAACCCAATTATTGAGCCGACAAAAATAAAAGCTCATTTCAAAAAATAAAAATTAATGATTAATAATTTTAGTAAGCAGCTGATAATATTACAATATTTTGTTTAAAAATATAGCAAAAACCATTATAAAAGACACAAATATTAACGAGTTTCAACTTGAAACTTTATTAATTGTTTAGAAAATGAGAACTTAAATAAGAAGATTAGGGAATTAAGGTTTTCTTTTTACTTCCTAGCCACTGATTAAAGTTAAACAAAGAAGTGCTTAAACTTTTGGCTACAAATCGTTTAAAAATTGGGGCTAATAACCATTCAAAAAAGGAATCTTTTCTAATAAGCATTAGGAGGCGATACGAGTTCCTTTTATTTATCCTGAATAGTAGATTCGATAAATTGCATCAGCATAATCATCTGACACTAATAATGAACCGTCAGCTAACTGTTGTACATCTACGGGTCGTCCCCAAGCGGTTTCACCTTCCAACCAACCGGTTGCAAATGGTTCATAACTTACTACTTTATTCCCTTCTAATCGGGCTACCATAACACGGTAACCTACTTTAGACGAGCGATTCCATGATCCATGTTGAGCGATAAATATGGCTTTATGATACTTTTTAGGAAACATCTTTCCTGTATAAAAACGCATGCCTAATGCGGCAACATGCGCTCCCATGAATTGTTTTGGAGGTGTGAATTCACTGCAACTATGGTAATCGCCATACTCGGGATCTGAGGTATTTCCTTGATGGCAATAAGGAAATCCAAAGTGCATTCCTTTTTTAGGCGCATGATTTAATTCGTCGGAAGGCATATCATCGCCCATCATGTCGCGTCCATTATCCGTAAACCACAACTCTTTGGTATCAGGATGCCAATCAAAACCAACCGAGTTTCGCACACCGTGCGCAAAGACTTCCATATTAGTACCATCTGCATTTAGGCGGGTAATACTTGAATACACCTTTTTATCTCGTTCGCACACATTGCAAGGCGCACCCACAGGTACATATAGTTTACCATCTGGTCCAAATGCGATAAACTTCCAACCATGGTGCCGATCAGAAGGATAGTTATCGAAAATAATTTCAGGTTTAGGAGGATTTGCCAAATTTGCTTCGATGTTGGCAAACTTAAGGATGCGATTCACCTCTGCTACGTATAAATCGCCATCGCGAAAAGCAACGCCATTCGGCATTTTCAACCCTTTAGCGAGCACATAGGTTTTATCTGCGCGATGGTCTTTATTGACATCTTTGATTGCATACACCTTATCCCCGCTCCGATTTCCAACATACACCACTCCTTTTGGACTAATTGCCAATGAACGTGCATTCTTAATGCCTGTTGCAAATACTTCCATTTTAAATCCAGGAGGAAGTTTAATCTTATGAATGGGGAGCTCAGAAATAGTTCCAACATCCATGGCAGTTGTTTTTGCAGGAACCTTAACAGCAGAATTTTTTTCACTATTTTGCTGACAAGCTGCCAGTCCCAACCATAAAAACGCGAAAAAATAGATTTTTTTCATAATTATTTACACTTCACTAACTCAACACAACAAACTCAATATCAATAACTTACAATAAAAATAGTAAATTCAAAAGCTATATTTCAATAAAAAATTAAAAAATTTATCCACATGGCTGCAACGTTTGTCATTCTTTTAACGAATTCATAACAGACAAACAAAAAAAGTGATGACACGATTTTTTTTAGCAGTTTTATTGGTGATTGGATTAATTAGTTGCAATGAGCAAGACATTTCACCAAATGCACTTGATGGCATTTATACAGGCACATTCAGTGTGATACAAGGAAATGATACGCAATCAACTAGTGTTGAATTAGAATTCGAACATGGAACTTTTCATGGAACATCAGCGCAAAAAAATCACCCTGCGATAGGTACTGGAGCTTTTCGATTAGATTCAGATGGAATAGAATTTACCAATGCGTCTTTTTGGACAGGTGATTTTGATTGGAATTTGATTTTGAATGGTGATTACCAAATTAAAATTGATGGTCAACACATTGAATTGACGAAAACCTTTAATCAGACTACTTATAGATACTATCTCGTAAAGAGTTCTTAAACAAAAACCACTGAAAATCTTAAAAAGCGTGAAATAACCACTAAAAGATCATCAAAACGCTAATTTTGTCCATGAGATGACTGTAATCAATCATTTCTATACCATCAACCCTAGTCTATACATTTTTGAGTGAAATCATCTGAGCAAACAGATAGAGAATTAATCAAAGGTTGCCGCAAAGGTAAACCCAAGGCACAAGAAATGCTTTATCGTAAGTATTATGGTTATGCTATGGGTATTGCCCTACGCTACGCACCCTCTCGAGAAGAGGCTAGTGAAATTTTGAATGACAGCTTCTTGAAAGTGTTTCAATCGGTAGAAAACTTCGATTTAGAGAAGAGTTTTAAACCTTGGCTTGGTAGGATAGTTGTAAATACTGCCATTAGCAAATTTCGATCAGAAAAGAAGCACATGTATCAATCGGAAATTGAAGAAGCTCATCAAGTCAGGTTAGATGAAGATATACTTGATTGTATGGCAGCAGAAGAAATTATTCGGTTGTTACAGCTTCTACCAGACATTTACAGAATCACATTTAACTTATATGAGTTGGAAGGCTATTCCCACAAGGAAATCGCAGGTCAACTCGGCATCTCAGAAGGCACCTCACGGTCTAACCTTTCGAGAGCCAAATCCAAATTACAGAAACTGGTCAATGAGCATTATCGTTATGAACGAGCGTAATTATAAAAATAACTTGAGAAACTTCGAGGCGAGCTTCGAACCTCAAGATTGGGAAGCGATGCAAGAGAAATTGAATGCAAGTGCTGCACCTTTTACCAAAAGGTCTGGTCTTATGTTCTTGCCGCTCTTTGAACGCAAAAACTTGAAATATGCTGCTGCTTGGCTATTACTCATTTGCGCCTTTGCCGCATCAAGCAATTGGTTTTTCAACCACCTCAATTCAAATGAAATTACGCATAGCGAAGGCATTCTAGATAAACACAAAGAGCAAATTACTACTCATTCCAACGATAAAACACTAGACAATAGTACAAATACCGTAGAATCGGGGAATACATGGTCTAATGATACTTCTAATAAAGATCAATTAATAGCTCAACATCAATCTAATACCGTTTATCAATCCACAAATTCTAATACAACAGCACATGAAGCTTCAGTAGTTTATACTGAGTACACACACGAAACACTAGCTACATCACCTGTTAATGACTTGATTGTTTCTGAACTAGAAAAAGCATCCATTAATCTTGTTCAAGGATTAAACGCTGCTGATCAGGTCAATATTTCGGCGATTCATCCTGAAGAAAAGAAAAAGGTGAAGTTTAAGCCACAGATAATCAGCAGATTAAGCATGGGAGTCGCTCATAAAAACCAAGCACCTGAAGGAAGTAAAAACACTCCTATGATCATGGTAGCTAGCGATGTTAAGGTGTCAAAAAAGATAGCAGTAGGTGGATACATTGGATGGAATCAGTCAACCTTTTCGGGCTATCATGTTGAAGCTGAAAAACAAACGCTTTCGGTAGGTACAAGAGGTACTTATTCGGTTCCTTTATCTGATCGTGTAGAAGTTTATGGAGGTATTCATGCAGGTATGCAATTAAACTTAAATAAAATTACTGGGGAAGACGTTGAACACGCCTCGTTAATTGATGGAAGCAATACCTCTCCTTCTTTTAGTCAATCTAAATTTTTAGAAAGTCAAGCAAAAGCGGAAAAGTTTGAAGAACACAACTCTACTGTTGGTCCAATCGCTGGTGTGCGTGTTAAAATTAAAGATCGCATTGGAGCATTTGTGGAGAGCAGTCCTGGCCTGGCCTTAGTTCAGGCAGGTATTCATGTTCATTTAAAATAACAACCAATCATTAGGCGTTCGTTTGTCCTAATGTTACTCATAAAATAGAGGCGATTAAACCTTATCCAAATCTGGATTACCTTGCCTCATACTGATTAAAATCAACCACATTGACAACTGACGTTCAGCATTAATTAACGGCTTAAAGTTCCAATTTTTTCATGTAATCTAATGTTTGCATTTTCAAAAAATGCATCCCTGTAACAACTATGTCAAATTGTCAAATCATTAATCTCAAATTATGAAACTTTTTATCAGACAAATAGCCCTATTCATTCTCTTTTTAGGCGCATTACAAAGCTGTGAGGACCACTGTGAAGAAACCGTTACCTATATCCGTTATGATCCTATTTACAAAGGATACGATGCGATTAGAGCTGAGGCTGGTTTTAAAACTGCTCAAGACCTCCATCATCCTGGAAAAATATACCTTTATGGGCAATACTTACTCATCAATGAAATCAATGAAGGAATCCATATTTTTGATAATAGTGACCCAAGCAATCCACAAAACTTAGGCTTTTTCAATCTGCCCGGCAATGTTGATATGGCCGTTAGAAACAACATTCTTTATGCCGATAGTTATATCGACTTGGTAACCATTGATATTAGTGACATTACGAACCCTTCTTTGATTAGTCGAACAGAAGAAGTATTTCCTTATGGCTACAATTACCTTGTTTCAGAAAAAGGCATTATTGTAGATTGGACGGAGACGGAAGTAACCGAAAAAAGGTCTTGCAGCACCTTTGCAGATGGGCCACAAATCTGGTTATTTGCTGAAGATGCAAGTGCCCATGCGGTATTATCATCCAATTCAAGTGCCCCCAAAGCTGCCCCACCAACAACAGGTGTAGGAGGTTCTATGGCTCGATTTACCATTGTTAATGATTACCTCTACACCGTTGATCACAGCAACCTAAGAGTATTTGATTTAGATCAACCTACTCAGCCAAATAATGTCAGCAACCCGCTGATTGATAACTGGGGCATTGAGACGATTTTCCCCTATAATGGAAAACTATTCATTGGCTCTCAAAATGGCATGCACATCTATGATTTACAAAGCCCTGAATCCCCTACCCACTTGTCGGAGTTTGAACATGTTACCAGTTGCGACCCTGTAGTTGTTCAAGGAGATTATGCGTTCGTGACGCTTAGAGGCGGAAGCAATTGTGGTGGTTTCAGCAATCAATTGGATATTATTGACATTAGCAACCCTAGCAATCCGACCTTGTACAAAACGTATCAAATGCAATCGCCTTTTGGATTAGGAATAGATGGCAACAAGCTGTTTATCTGTGAAGGTACGCATGGGTTAAAATACTTCGACATCACAGACTTAGATGCACTCTCTTTAGAGCAGCATTTCACTGGAGTTGATGCCTATGATGTGATTCCAAATAATGATGTGTTAATCATGACTGGACAAGACGGCTTAATGCAGTTTGATTACAGCAGCGCTAACACATTAACTTTAATCAGTACCATTCCTGTTGTGCAAACACAATAATTGCAATATCATGAGACACTTATTTATAAAAACCTCATTATTTACTTTATGCCTCATATTGAGCCAAGTTAGTTTGGCTCAATATAAGGGCAAAAAGCGCATCAAACTGAAAAATGGCAGTGCTGTTAGCGGGAAAATCATAACAGTTGATGAGCATAGTGTTAAGCTAGAAACTAAGGATAAAAACGTTTGGGTATTCAATAAAGATGAGATTGAGGAAATTACTGCGCTAAAAGGATACACTGCGTGCAAAAAGGGGGTTATTAGCATGAATTCTTTTGGGCTGATGGTAGGACGCTCAGAAGTAGCGACTTGGGATTGGTGGGGAGGTGAAAATACCGAGATGCGCACACTTTGGGGATTTACCGCTCAAACATTTAATGGTTATCAATTTAATAAACACCTAGCCTTAGGGCTTAGCGTAAATTTTGATGCTTACCTCACTGCGGATGCAGATGTTCATTTGCCAATTGCCTTAGGCTCTAGGTGGTTTATGGGCAAAAAATCACAGTTTTTCTGTGGGCTAGACATTGGCAAAGGCATTCCTTTGGTTGGAAATCGCAACCCTTGGAGTGGAGCTGAACAAAAAGCTACAGGCGGTCTTTTCTTTCAACCGAGTATAGGCATGCGTTTGCCTAGCAAAAATGGTAAAGGCATGTTTTTTCAAACTGGCTTTAAAAAACAACAATTCTCATACGAAGAAGAATGGATTGGTTGGCGTTCGGTAAAAGACCTTACGTATAACCGTTGGTTTTTCAGTTTGGGCACCTTTATATAAAACACAAAAACCATATCCTAACTAAATCTAAAATCATGAAAATCAAATCCCTTTACCTCGCGATTCCAATTCTTGTACTTTTTGGTTGTGAATTATTTAGTTCAAGTGCAGATCGCTTTCTGCCCGAATTCATTCAAACTAAAACGGATCATGTTCATACGAGTCTTTCGGGGCAATATCATACTAAACCTAATACGCATGGTAATGCCTTAGATTCACTAAAAGGAAGAACTGAAAATGTGGAAATCAATGAAATTAACTTCGAAGCAAACTCAGCACATACTGAAACTGCTTGGAGACAATAGCGTTTGTCACGAATAATACGATAAAAACTTTCTTATTTTTCCAGAAACTAGACTTAGACATTCATGATCCTTGAAATTATTCTTAAATTATATCTGAAGATGTTATTTATATTAAAATTAATTTCCTTTTTATTGGACAAA
>JBMYQA010000179.1:0-12180 GCA_049600855.1 Flammeovirgaceae bacterium
GTTGAAATGAACTAAATCACAACTTTGTGTAAAATGCTCTCCAAATGTAATTGTATTTTTTCGATCTTATTTGTAATTAGATGCTTGTGGTCAGTAATGGCCTGATTTTATCATAACAGATACAGTATTGTTCGATCAAACTACAGTAAATGGATTCGCTAACGAGTAAAAAGCTGTTGAATATGTGCTTTATACCCCAAATAATCAGCTTGACCTTGCTGACTGTCGGTAAATATTTCCAATAGCTTCACGGTTTGTCCGTGGGCTAGGAGCCAATCTAATGGTGGATTTACCGCTTTCGAAACATGCATTGCCTGGTATTCAAAACCAAAATCTTTTGCCAAATTACTTGCATCTAAAGCTTGTTTCGTGACAAAATATTCCGCTAATTCTTTCTGCTTTCTTGGCCCATCAATCATTCTAAAAATCACACCTCCTTGATTGTTTAAGAGTACAATGCGCAAATTAGGTAAGGGGTAATTATGCCAAAATGCATTTCGATCATATAAAAATGATAAATCTCCGGTGAGTAACACATGCAGCTGCGCATTACTCAGGGCATGTCCAACGGAAGTGCTATTCGTGCCATCAATGCCACTCGTTCCACGATTTGCCCATACTGTTACCTCTCTATCTGATTCTAAATTAATTAAATTAGCATAACGCACAGGCATACTGTTAGATAGGTGTAATTGCGCATGATCTGGCAATTTGGCCAAAAGTTGCTTTACCAATGCGAGTTCACTCCAGTTCGATTTATTAAAATAATGAAGATGACATTGTTTTACTTGTTGATCTAGTGCTTGCCAAGTCTGCTGATAATCAGGTGTTTCTACATTGGTTCTTTTAGCAAATTCTCGGAAGAAATAAGTCGGAGATGTGCGAATAATTTTGGTAAGAGATTGATATACATCGGCCACCTGACCTGCAGGTTGAATGTGCCAATGCTGTTGAGGGCGATACGCTCTTAAATATAGTTTTAGGTTTTTAGAGATGACTGATTTGCCAAATGTAATTAATAAATCGGGTTGCAGTTCTTTTTTAAGGTCATCCGAGAGTCCTTTGCCCAAAAATGCATCTTGATGTTTAATGCTTCCTTTTACTCCATGTAAGTTGGAGATGATATCTGAAACAACAGGAATGCCTAATTTTTCTAATACGAAGTCTAGTTCTGTATCTCTTCGGTTTTGACCTCCTACAATCAGGATTTTTTTGAACTGCTGGCATTCATTCACCAATCCACTCCACACGGATGCTGCTAATTGAGGTTCTGCCGCTACCTCTTCAATCCATTTCCCAACTTTTCCAGCACTAGCTTCGCCTTCTTGCGGGTAAAAGGGTTCTCGAAAAGGCGCATTGATGTGAACAGGGCCTTTTGGAAAAGCATTTGCCAGGTTAATGGCTTCGGAAATGGTACGCTCAATGTGCCAAACGGAATCGGGATGTGCGTAATCTACAGGTAATTGATAATTTCCTTTCGTATGATTCAAGTGTAACCGCTCTTGACGAATGGTTTGTCCATCTTGCTGGTCTACCCACTCTGGCGGACGGTCGGCTGTAATGATAAGCAAAGGAACTTGCTGATAAAATGCTTCTGCAATGGCTGGTCCGTAGTTGATGGCTGCGGTTCCTGAAGTGCAGGCCAATACTACCGCTTCATCGGTTTGTTGTGCCATGCCCATGGCTATAAAACCAGCAGATCGCTCATCACTTATGGTATATGCTTTAATTTTTGGATGTCTCGTAAACGCTAAGGTTAGTGGTGCCACTCGTGAACCTGGTGAAAGTACAATTCGATTAATGCCGTGTTGAGCACATAAAGACGCAATATTGATGATGGGTTGTAATCTATAGCTCACTTCTCCTTTAAATTTTCTTGTAATAATCTCCGCAAAATGTACGGTAAAGTTATAGTTGAATTGTTATCTTTAGGCATTAATCCACACTGGAATATAATTTTTTGGATAAAAAGACATCACTTCAATTACTTTCTACAGTCATTACACCAAACACTCGTAGATACATTCTACTCATTACCAATAACTTACATCTTTTAGTATGATTATCGCACGAATAAACATGGCTATAATCAACAACTCGCTTTCGGTTTAACTAGCTTAACGACTAACATGAACACTTTCGGATTTCTCAATCGTGTTACCTATGGCCCAAAACCCAATGAAATTTTAGCGTTAGAAAAAATAGGTTGGGAAGCATGGGTATCTAATCAACTGACACCAAACCAGAACGATCCTATCATTGATGCACTCATCAAAAGCATGGAGCTAAAAGGAACGTTTTATCTAAATGATCGGGAGGTAAAGCGAAACTTTCGATTTGAACGCTATTTTTATTCCGCTCAAGAATTATGGGCAACGATTCGCAACAAAGACACTCCAGATCAATTCTATATTCAGCTTCCTTTTCGGGAAAGCATCTGCCTGACTTGGCTTCGCGCAGTTCATAGTCAGTGGCAGCTCAAAGAAATGATCGTGGAGTTTTGGCATAATCATTTTAATGTCAGCGCAGAAGCTGATGATTTTATTCAGCTGATGTTCCCTATCTACGATCGGGAAGTGATTCGGAAACATTGTTTTGGCAATTTCCGCAATCTACTAGAGGCTGTAGCGAAATCGCCTTGCATGCTCTATTATTTAGATAATGTATACAGCAAAGCCAGTCCTGCCAACGAAAACTATGCGCGGGAATTATTTGAATTACATACGCTAGGTGCGCAACACTATTTTAACGATTTATACGATGAATGGCGCAAGGTACCTGGTGCATGGGAAGAAGAGGCGGTCGGCTATATTGATGAAGATGTGTATGAAGCTGCACGCGCATTCACGGGTTGGACGGTTGCCAATGGCGAAGAGTTTGAAGGGGTAACTTTGCCAAATACAGGTGAGTTTTATTATTATGACCAATGGCACGATCATTACCAAAAACGGGTACTAGGCAAAGAGTTCAAATCACATCGTGCGCCTATGGAAGATGGTCATAAAGTATTGGATTTAGTGGCTTATCATCCAGGCACGGCCAAACATGTATGTACGAAACTCTGTACTTGGTTAGTTGCTGATCAGCCACCTAAACGTATTGTTGATGAAGCCGTAAGTACTTGGATTAAATACCAACATTCTGAACAACAAATTGCCAAAACCATCAACGTAATTTTACTATCGGATGAATTTAAAGATAGTCTAGGCTCCAAAATTAAACGTCCGAATCATCTCGCGCTTTCGCTTATTCGCCAGTTAGGTGCCAAATTTAAACCAGATGAAGTGTTCTTTTGGGGCCTACAGCAAATGGGTTTTCATCAATTTACTTGGGCACTTCCTACGGGTCATCCTGATGATGCCAATTATTGGCTGACTTCAGATATGATGCTCAAACGCTGGAACGCCATGCCCTTGCTGTTATTTTCTGAATTTGATGATAACATTGACATGGTTAACTTTCAATTAACGGAACAAATGCCTGATGAACTAAACACCTTAGACGCATACATTGATTTTTGGTATCAGAAATTAAATGGAAAAGCAATTGAACAACCAACCAAAGAGCAGTTAGCACTAATCTTTAAACAAGAATTACAAGGCTATCCCGTGCATAAATTTAGGGCAGAATATCCCAAAGAATTTGACTATAAATTAAGACAGCTCGTGAGTATGATTGCAATTGCGCCCTCATTTCAAAAACGATGATGGAAAGCACATGTCAACAATTATTGTAAACCAGAAAGCATAACCATGAATAGAAGACAATTTTTAATTGGATGTAGTGCAGGCGCATCACTATTAGCCACAAGCAATTTGCGGTTAATGGCTCAACCCTTTCTTCCATCGGTAAATGATTCCCTATTTGTATTGGTATTTCTCAGAGGGGGGTGTGATGGTTTGCAATTGGTTGCGCCTACTGCTGATCGGAACTTTCAGGATGCTCGTCCAAGTGGGTTAAAAGTGGGCGAACGCGGGAAGTTTCTCAAAAACGCGGTTGCAGATGTTGGTTTTCGTTTGCACCCCAAGGCCGCTGAACTTCAGGAACTCTATGAAGAAGGGCATTTGGCTGTTTTACAAGCCTGTGGATTGACGAATGGTACGCGAAGTCATTTTAAGGCAATGGAGTTAATTGAACGAGGAATAGACAAGGATCAAAGTGTGCGTGATGGTTGGATTACACGCGCCTTTCAACAAGGAAATTTCACGGGAAAGATTCCTGTAGTATCTGCTTCTAACGAAATGGCAGCCTCTATGATGGGATTACGCAATGCAGCTTCCATTCCCAACCTCAATGAGTTTCAGTTAATGGAAGTCATCAGACATCCTTCATTTATTCAAAAACTCTATCAAGGCACTACCCCACTCGACCAAATTGCCCAGCAAACCTTACAAACAATAGGTTTTGTGCAACAGCAACTCCCCAAATATGGCGATGGTGACGCAAAACCTTATCGGCCTCGAACTGGAGTCCGCTACCCTGATCATTGGCGTGCGGCAGAATTGAGTAATTCGTTTCAAACCCTAGCTCGATTAATTAAAATGGATGTGGGTGTACAAATGGCAAATGTTGATTTTGGAGGTTGGGATACGCACGAACATCAGGAAAACTACTTTCCCGATTTAGTGCAGGCGCTTTCTAAAAGTTTATATGCCTTTTACCAAGATTTACGTGATTACCATGACAGACTTACCATACTCGTTATGAGTGAGTTTGGCAGGCGCTTACGTGCAAATAAAAGTGGCGGGACAGATCATGGTCATGGTAATATGATGATGGTGCTTGGCGGTAAAGTGAAGGGTGGACGCATGTATGGCAAATGGCCTACACTCGAAGCCAATGCCTTAGATAAAGGTGTAGACTTGGCCGTAACTACCGATTATCGCTCCGTCATTACCGAAATCATGCAACATCGTTTTGGCTTAAAAGATCAGCAAGCACTGTTTCCTAAATTTACTACAAAGCAAAAACTCGGCTTTATGGCTTGAAAAGTGGCTATGATTTTTTCCGAAATAAGTAGAATACTTCAGCGAGTAACCAAACAACGAGCATGCCTTTCAGTGCCCAAAGTGCATAGTATTCAAAAGCCGATTCTCTTAAAAACTTCCAACCCAAGGCTAATCCATTAATTCCACATAACATGATCGTAATCAAGCGAATGTAATCAAGCGGTCTTTTTATTTTTTTATCTAAAAAACGAACGAAATACAAAATCATTAATGCAGCAAAGCCGAGTAGCACCACTACACTTGCGTATTCAGCACGCTCAATCTTCATTTTCAAACCAATCACAATAGCAATAATTGCCATCACCAGTTGTGTTCCTAAAATCTTTCGTTGCTTCATCATGACCTTTTGCTCAGTTTAACCTTCGAATGTAACATTAGCAAATTAACGATTGGTTCCATGAAGATTGAAATGACTATTGTCATTGTGTGACTTGCTTTTACCAGTCATCACGAAATTAAATTGACATCACACCAGATTTGTTACATTTGCCTAAACTCAAGTTTTCGTGTATGATACAAACCGAACGCCTCCTTCTCCGACATTGGACTCCAAATGACTTACCAGCCATGATACGGCTTAACGAAGACCAAGAAGTCATGCGTTATTTTCCAGAACAACTCAGCCCCGAACAATCGAAAGGCTTACTAGCTATCTTTATCCGCCATCAAGAAGATCACCAATTTGTGTATTTTGCAGCCGAAACGCTCGATACACAGGAGTTTATTGGCTTTATTGGGCTAAAGTGGCAAACGTATGAAAGTCATTTCACACCCTGCATCGATATTGGTTGGCGCTTACTACCTGCTGCTTGGGGCAAGGGTTACGCCACTGAAGGTGCGAAAGCTTGCCTAGCTTATGGATTTAACACCTTAAAGCTGAAGGAAATTTATGCGATTTGTCCTGTAGTGAATCAAGCATCCGAAAAGGTGATGCAGCGCCTTGGAATGACCAAAGTTGATGAATTTAACCATCCTGCCATGCCAGAAGATAGTCCATTAAATCCATGCAACTTGTATTTGATCAAACAGGAGGAATATTAATCTACATCTTGTCCTGCTTCATACATCACTTGATCGGCAAAGTTGGGTTTAATTTTGAGCAGGTGACACAAATTATGCATCACATTTACCTCTGCTTCTTTAATGTGTCCATCTGCTTTTGCAACCACTGCTAAGTCTCGAATCAAATTCAGTTTTTCCATATGCGATAAATGCGTACTAATTTGATTGGATAAGTGAACTACTTCCTGCTTCACTTCTTCAAAACTCATTCCTTGAATTTTTGCTCGGCATTGGTTATATACTTGATCAGATTTTACTAAACCACTCAAGGCGTCAGATTCTTCACGCACAATTTGATCATCCGAAATGGCAATTAGGTAGCTCGCCATAAACATGTATTCTTGCACCTTTTGTCCGTTATGAGATTCCTGAAGTTGCGAAGGCTCCATCAAGGTCATGAAATCGCGAATTTTGCTTTCCATATCTTGCTCACTCAACATGGACTTTCCTTTACCCGTTAACCGTTGATAGGTATCGCTCTTTTCAAACAACTCCAGCGCTTTGATGCGCATGGGGCTAAATGGATGTGATTTATACCAATCTTCGGGATCAATGCTGCTACTTTCAGCCAACTCCGTTTCCAATTCTCGGTATTGATCGATGTATTCTTCCAAATTAAAATCCAGCCGATCTGAGGTGACTCCAGAAGATAGTTTAAAAAAAGTTTTAGCAGCTACATTAAAATCTTGGCAACACAGTAGGCCAGCCCGATCTGCGGAAATCTCATTATCGCGTTTCCAAGCAAAAAGCTTCATGGCATGTAAAGGTGAGAGGTATTCTTTCCCTACATCCATCAAACTATTAGCTGGGTATTCATGATGCAAGAAAATGGCATGACCAATTTCATGACCAATCACAAAGGCTAACTCATCTTCTGTGAAGTTTTCTAACAAGCCTGAGGTAATCATGATGTAGATGGTATCATCCGTAGGTGGATAACAAGCCGCATTGAACTTCGCCTCTTGATATACGTAAAACTCCAGTTTAACCTTTAAGGATAGCGCTTGGGCACATCGCATCCCAATTGCATAAAGTTTGGGTGCTAATTTGGGCGTTAATCGCAGACTGGTTTTCAACAAATGTTTGCGCGATTGCACAATGGGATTATTCCACTTCAAATGATCATAAGCCTTTTGAATGGCTGGATCTTTCAAAAACTCTAATAAACGATCGCGATCTTGATCATACACCAATGAATTTAAATCGGCATTGGAGAGTGATGCTGCATATGGAGAAGTTTGTGTTGTATCCATAAGTTCTTGGAGTTAAGGGCATTGGTAAGCTGGTGAGCAGAACTTAAGTTACTGGTTAAGCACAAATAAAGCAAGTTTGTGTTATTTCTTCTTGCGTAATCGGTTTAAGGCTGCTTTGGCTTTATTATCAATTCCTCCTTTATATTCATGCTCTTCAAACTCCATGGCTAAATTAAAATAATACATCGCGGATTTATTGTCACTGAACTGATCGCGGTAAATGTAGCCTAGCTGTAAAGCGGTATTTGCTCCAAAATAATAAGGAGAATCTTTTCGGGTTTGAGAAAGTGCTTGCTTGTATACTAATACTGCTTCGTACCACTGTTCTTTTTTATGCAGTAATCGAGCTTTACGATAGTAGTACTCTAACTGGTCGCGTTTTCGTGGCAGTTGTTCAGGATCAAGCTGATTTAATAACTTGGAAGCCTTTGCTAGTTCGCCTCCATCGGTAAATATCCGTGCTTGCGTGATGATGCGATTTGGCAATTCTTTCTGGGCAAACTTTTCTGCATATTCATCAGGTATAACCAAGTTTTTTCCCGCTGTTTTTACTTTTTCTAAGTACGAATAGGCTCTCGAATCTTCCAAAAACCAATAGGCAAGAAAAAGACGATAATAGCTTGATTTGATGTAACTTTCACCTTTATAGTTTTTAATAAATGCTTTTCCATGAGCAATGGAAGCATAGTAATTTCCCATTTGTAAAGCTAATTCCGCTTTTACATATTCTAAAAAATGAAGCGCTACGTAATCATTTCCCGCAGGACAACGTTTTAGTAACTCGTAACCCGCTCTGGACTGTCCCGCATTTCGGGCAATAATTGCAGCTGAAATATGTAGCAGCAAATTATCAGGGTGCTCCTTAATCAGCTTTTGCATGTTTTCAAAGGCTTGTTTTGATTCGCCCAACACATAAGTTTGTAACCAGAAATAAGCCATTTTTGCCTCAAGTGCAAAGGGTGAATCACTGTCAATTAAAGACTGAATATCTGCTAAACCTTCTGGCACATCTCCTTTTAAACCGACTAAGCTGGTATATCGCCGGTGTTTAGCAGGTAAGGCACCAAGTAAAACTTTCGCTGCTCCTAAGGTTTTTCGATGCGGTAAAAAATCAGGGAAATTTTCTTCGTTTTTCTTCAACAATTTATATGCATTCAAGCCAGAGGTAATGGCAGCAAACTCTTTCCCAAACTTCAACTTCACCATTGCCCATTGCATTTTTATCTCTGCGCGCAAAAAGTTATAATAAGGCGAGTTTTTATCTAATTTATTGAGTTCTTTTAATCGCTGTTGCTCATTATCCGAAAGCTTGTCAAACAAGTCACGGTCTTCGCTAATCAGCAAACGAACCATATCTTCACAATTCTGGATATAGATATTAATTCCATTATTGGCTGAGCGTTCTTGCGACTTCATAAGATGCAATTTTGCTGAATTTAACTTCAACTTTAGCATGTCATGATAGGCTTTAGTATTATCATCATCAAAAACAAATAGTGCTGACTGTCCATTTGGATTTGCTGAGGTAGAAAAAACACTAAAAACAAATAAGATTGATAATAAGTACTGCTTCACGAAATAAAGGTTTGTCCTGATTTAGTTACTCTTTAGGCAAAATCCGAGCCTAAATGCTTGTGCAAAGAACGGTAATTTCAATTAAATCGCCACTTGTCAAGCGAAAAGACTTGCGTTAAAATGTTAAGACGCATATTTGTTAAAAAGTCACTAATGCGATTTTGTTGATGTAGTGTGTGGATTCTTTTTTTAGATTTGCTCAGTTTAAGTGATTTCATACCTTGAGCTTGTTTAAAATGGGGAGTTTTAAACAAGCTTCGTATTAGAACCGAAACATCAACACATGAATCGTTCAATTATCTTCTTTTTTCTACTTCTTTCCATCACGGCTTGTAAAGAAGACCACACCAGTATAAAAGGAATTTGGGTAGGTACGGCCAATGTAGAACCTTTTCCAGAATTCATTAAACTGAATTACGATAGCATTCCTCATATACGACTTTATTTTAATGAGGTCAGTCAAGAGACTATTATTGATTTTGACGGTAAAAATGCTAGTTTTTCGGTGGATGAGGGCATGTTAGGTTTGTATGAAGGTCAGTTAGACAACGATACGCTCAAAGGATCATTTTTGCTTGATCGGAAAAAGAACTACGATTGTAATCTGATTCGTGTATCACCCAACTCGCTGGGAGAAGTAAGTCAGCTGATTGGTTTTTACCATGTTGCACCTAATCGCGTTATTGAGGTACTTCCTTACCCCATTGATGCCGATTTAGTAGCCCTTCGCATTTTAGATCATATGACGGGCAAGCAGCGTGTAGCTTTTCCAATGGCTCCCAATCGCTATGTAGCTGGGCCAAGTATGCTCAACCCTTTCCCCCAAGAACTCTCATTCACCGTAGTTGGCTCTGACAACAACCAAGTACCTGGTATTGAATACCGAGATGGAAGCGAAAGCTATCGGGCAAAACGCATGGAAGACATTGCCAATTATGAAGACTTTAAGGTTAAAAATGGGGAAGTCGAGCTTTCGTGTACCATTACTTTTCCTTCAGGAGATGGGCCATTTCCTTTAGTTGTTCATGTCCCTAGAGCTGGAGAAATTACCCAAGCAGATGCCTTTGATAATCACCTGCGCCTATTGCCGTGGAATAATGTAGCCGTGTTGCGCTATGACAAACGCGGCACAGGAGAGTCTACAGGGAATTTGGAAACGGCTGCTTTTGATGATCTCGCAAATGATTTGCTGGCAATCATCAAACATGCCAAACAAAACCCTAAAATTGTTAGCGATAAAATTGGGGTATCTGGTTTAGATTATGCCTCAAAAAGTATGTTCATTGCCGCAGCGAAAAGTAAGGAGATTAAATTTGTGATTAGTTTGGGTAGTTCTGCGTTAAACATGGAGGAAAGCGAGCTATTGGCTTGTGCGCAACGGATGGAAATGGATGGGTTTGATGCTCAACAAGTTAATGAAGCATTAAACTACCAAAAAAGCATGTTTAAGTATTTCCGAGGAGAAATTGACAGCCTTGCTTTTCAAACCTTATCTGACGAAGCTAAACAACAGAAATGGAATACCTATGTTACTTTGTTCGATAACAAAAAATACATCAACCAATGGCGGATCAGGCATCACTACGATCCCATACCTTACCTCAAAAAAATTGAGGTGCCCTTATTGTTAGCTTATGGTGAAAACGATTTAATTGCTCCTCCAAAATACAACTTTCCTGTAATTAAGAAGGTATTTGAAAATAGTAAAACTCCCCATAACCAGCTCATTGTATACCCCAACGCAAATCATCAATTTATTTTGGGCGAAACACGAGGCGATTTTCAATTCACAGAAATTAAAGGCTATGCGCCCGGTTTCTTTCAGAAAGTCCATTCTTGGATTTTAGAACGATTTGAATTAAAGAATACACTTTGATATACCATCTTTCTAGTTATTTCCTATTTTTGGCATTGCCTGTATCTGAATCCTGTTCATAGAAGTTATGTATGCATCATTTCTGTGGTCAATATAGGATTTGTGTGATTTACAAGTGGTTGATTATAAATCACTTATAGGAGTTTACTAAAATAACTCCTCAATAACTATGAACCTATTCGTTAAACTATGGATACTTCTTTAGTCAGTATTGTAATTGTATCTTACTTTGCCTTAGTATTTCTTATCACTTACTTCACTGCAAGAGGGGCGACTAGCGAAACCTTCTTTACAGGAGAACGACAATCGCCTTGGTATATCGTTGCTTTTGGAATGATAGGCGCATCATTATCTGGAGTAACCTTTATTTCTGTACCAGGAGCTGTACATGCCGACTCCTTCTCCTACATGCAAATGGTACTGGGTTTCTTTGTAGGATACCTCATCATTGCCAACATACTACTCCCGTTATACTATCGCTTAAACCTCATTTCCATTTATCAATACCTAGATGAACGATTTGGTTTTTGGTCTTACAAAACAGGGGCTTTCTTTTTCCTGTTATCGCGTACCATTGGCGCTTCCTTTCGACTCTATTTAGTCGCGCTTTGTTTGCAAGTGTTCTTGTTTGATAAATTAGACATCAGCTTTCATTACACGGTATTTATCACCATTGCACTCATTTGGTTGTATACCTTTCGGGGAGGAATTAAAACCATTGTCTGGACGGATACGCTTCAAACAGGCTTTATGTTAGCTGCTGTGGGAATGACGATTTACATCATTGCTAAGGAACTTTCTTTAACTCCCAGTGCTGTGGTGGAAACCGTAGCAGCGAGCGATTTTTCACAGGTATTTTTCTTTGATGGCTCAAAGCTCAATTTTTTCAAGCAGTTTTTTGCAGGCGTTTTCATTGCAGTGACCATGACGGGGCTTGATCAAGATATGATGCAAAAAAACTTGACCTGCCGAAATATTGGCGAGGCAAAAAAGAACATGCTTTGGTTTAGCATCGTACTGATCTTTGTCAATATCGTCTTTCTTGCACTAGGAGCCTTACTCTATATTTATGCCCAATCGAAAGGAATTGATTTGCCGCTCAAAGAATCAGGAGCTATAAAAGGCGATCACGTGTACCCACTTTTAGCTAATGAATATTTAGGCACAACTGCTGGTATCGTGTTCTTATTTGGCATTGTGGCTGCCGCGTATTCCAGTGCCGATTCAGCATTAACGGCCTTAACGACCTCTTTCTGTATTGATTTTCTGGATTTCAACAAAAGTGGAACTGGTGAAGCCAAAAAACGCATGAGAAGAATTCAGGTACACTTAATGTTTTCGGTCATTCTATTTTTAGTCATTGTCATCTTCAACATTTTAAAAGATGAAAGTGTACTTGCTGCTG
>JBMYQA010000180.1:0-12160 GCA_049600855.1 Flammeovirgaceae bacterium
CTCGATTGTCCCGCCAATGTACGCAGTGGGTGAAATGCGCGTAACCACGTATCCGTTTCTAATTGCCATCCCGTTACATCCTCAAATTCGTAATTATACCAATTACTCTCTGATTGTGCATTTCCAATTACCGTCCATGTTTTTCCCGAATCCAGCGAATATTCTAATTGCGTTAAAGTTCGATTTTGTTCAGACTTAAAATAGAAATAGGTAAATGGGTTGGATAACGTAGAGAAATCAAATTCAGGTGAGATGACATAGCTATCTTTTACTTCAGCGTAGGAGTCTCCTCCTGTAATTACTTCACCATCTAAATTCGTCACCCATGCCGCATCGCCATGAAAAGCGCCATCAATGCGATTGCCTGTAGGCATGCCTACTTCAAATAGACCTGTGACATCTGCCGCCCAAAGCCCTCCATCTACTTCAAAACTTTCTTCGTAAGGGAAAGTGGTAATGAGTGGTTGCACCAGTATTTGCACCGAGAGGGTGTCATTGGTTAAATCGCCATCAATGCCCAATTGGGTAAAGATTTCTAAAGTGTGATAACCTACATCGGCACTTGAAAAGTCAGCCGTAAATTGTACGGTATTTTGTGCCCCTTGCACCAATGGGCTCGCCGAAAACACAAAAACTTCTGAGTCGATGAATGTGCCATCAATTGCATAACCCACTTGAACGGTAGAATGCGGGTCGAAGCCAAAGTTTTCTATGGTTACTGAAACAGCGTCTGTACCTTGATTGGTATAAAGATCTGATTCAAAACTAACGACTCCAATATCGTTATTTTGAATTTCGGCTACCTTCACATTATCAAAAGCAACCCCATAATCTTGCCCAAAACTATTGGAGTGGAAGGCCATTCTAAACCGAACGAGGCCATTAAAGTTATCTAAGGCACTTGGTAAGTTTGCTTTGCTTAAGTTCCAATCCATGGTTCCTGCCCACCCTTCTCCATTGCCCGTGGCACTAGCTATTGCATCAATGTAGGTTTGATTATACCAATTTTTTACCCCAATTGAATTGCCTATGGTATCAATGGTCATCCAAGTCAGCCCTGAATCGATTGAATATTGCAACACCGCGCCATCATCAAAAGGGTCAGTGTCAAACGCTAAATCGAATTGCCAATACAGCTCATCTGCCATCGAAAAGTCGAAATATGGACTAAGGACAAATGACGATTCGTTCGCATTATGAAAGGAAGCAGTATCCGTTACCCAAGCATTCGCACTTCCGTCGGGCGTACCAACATAAGAATTGGCTTGATCTGGCTTACCCAACTGCCAAGAATTATTTATTCCTTCCGTCACCCAACCTGTAAATGAACGTTCAAAATCTTCGTTGTAAGGCAATGTGCTGATGATGGGAACAGCAAAAATTTCCACAGAAAAGGTGTCATTGGTTAAATCGGTATCGGTACCCAATTGCGTAAATACCGTCAAGGTATGTGTACCAGGCGTTAATGAAGCTTTTGCACCAAAAGTAAACGAGGCTGTAGCTGTACTCGGCAAGCCATCACCTCCGTTAAATAGTTCGGAAACAATTGCGCCTCCATCGAGCTGATAAGCCACATTAAAACTGGTTTGTGCATTTAATCCAAAGTTTTGGATGTCCACTTCAACCACATAATCCCCCTCAGGAGTATCATCACCTGAAATTAAATCCACTACACCTACATCATCCGCCTCAGCTTCTTTTACAATCACATTGTCTAAGCCAAATCCATCATGATCACCTACTGAACTTTCAGAAACGACTACCAAGCGAAGCTGTACCCAATCTTGATCTGCATAACTGCTCAGATCGTAGTGCATAGCTTGCCAATTCAAGTTAGTATCACCTCCCCAGCTACTAAAACCATTTGGTGTTCCATCCTTACTTCCATCTACATTATACCAATCTTCAGCAGGCGAGCCTAACAACGACCAGCTTTGGCCTGAATCGGTAGAAACCTCTAGGTACGAAATGTGCGAGTAAAAGGAGGAAAATGTTGATTCAAAAAAATCTGTATTGATAAAATAATCGAAACGGATGGTGGGAAGTGTGGTAGCACTCAAATCGAACACAGGGCCATAAAGGATGGATTGTTCCCCATCATTCATCGCACCATTGAGATTAGTTACCCACGCATTTGTTCCCGCTGCGGCTTCAACTAAAGCAATTCCATTGGGATTGCCATGTTCCCACGAACTGTTTTGTCCTCCTGCACACCAATCACCGTCACCTGATTCAAAACTTTCTTGGTAAGGATTACCAAAAGTAATGGATGCATAAGGAACTACTTTCAAGTTGCATACAATGGTATCTGATAGCGGTTCCACATTAGCCGCATTTTGATCAATAAATATTTTCAACTCATAAGTTCCTGGCGTAGTAATATTGATTGGGTTTACAAAGGTGAAGCTTGAATCCAAGTCGCCCAGCTCAAAAACGAGTTTACTGGATAAACCTGCCGACTGTACGGTTCCGCCATCAATTTGGTAATCGATGGAATTGATTTCAGCCGCTACTTCTCCAATACCTAAGTCGGCTAAACGGATAGTTGGGCGATAATCTTGTCCAGCTGCAATGACTTTGGGCGAAGTGACTTCCAACACACCCGCATCTTGTAAAAAGCTCGCCTCTAAAATTTGGAAATTTGTAAAGGCAAAGCCATCTAGTGCAGCCAGTGGCGCACTAGATCGGAAATTGACTCTAAACTTTAAGGTACCATTCGTTTCTGGCACACAGTTTACTAAAGAGAAATAGCCTTTTTTCCAATCCGATTGCCCAGTCCATCCGTCATCAATAAAGCCCGAATAATTATACCAATTGATTCCTTCGCCTACTGTCCCTAAGGTAGACCAACTCTCCCCATCCGCAGACATTTCAATATAGGCAAGTACTTCTGGAAAGCTGGAATTCGATGGATAAATATCATAGGCATAATCAATCCGTAAAAAGGGTTCAGCTAGCGCGCTTAAATTAAAGAAAGGTGATTCTACATACGATTGTTCAACTGCATTATGACTTCCTGATAAATTCGTCACCCAAGCTCTTGTTCCACTGGGTACATCAGTAATGTATGAACCATTTGGGATACCCCATTCAAAAGAGTTATTCAAACCTCCTGATTCCCAATCTGCAGTATCCGATTCAAAATTTGCTACATAAGGATAATTGCTAATCGTTCTCAGCACCGTAATCTGAGTAGTGATCGTATCGTTATCCCTGCGTTCTTCAGATGCTAAATCTGTCCAAATGGCTACGTCAAAAGTGCCCGTATCTGGAAAGTTAATTGGTGTACCAAAGGTATGATCTAATGTTTGATAATTACCTTCAACCGTATTCGTGATGGTTTCAACAAATACTGGAGTTCCACCATCAATGCTGTAATACAAATCGAATGAGTTTTGAGCGACATGGCCAAAATTGGTAATGGTCACGTTTGCCTCGTAATTTCCTTGAGGAATGGAGATCATGGAATTCAGTGCTGTGATTCCCAAGTCGTTTTCAGGTTGTTCTCCAATCCGCACATTATCAAAACCAAACCCTTCCGATACATTCGTTTCACCAGCAAACGCCACTCTGAATTTCACGTATTGTGGCAAATCCTGCTCTAAATTATGCTCAGCTCTCGTCCATCCAAAATTAGCTGCCCAACCTTCATTCGTATTGTACCAATTCGAACCAGTGCCATTTCCTCCTATCGTAGTCCAAGTCAATCCATAATCTGTTGATCGCTCAATAGAAGCGTTTCCATTGAACTTCAAATCGGAAATCACATCTAACTGAATGTAGGGTTGCTCTACAGAAGAAAGGTCAAAAAATGGGCTTTCTACATAAGCCAATTCGTTTGCAATGAAGGAACCTTCCAGACTGGTGACCCAAGCAGCATCTCCTGTTGCTGCCGCATTGATAACGGCATTTGTGGGATTTCCTAACTCCCAAGAAGTAGCCTCCACATCTGAGCCATTGATGACACGCCAGTCTGCAGCTCCTGATTCAAAACCTTCGGTATAAGGAAAGGCGGCAACTACAGGCTCCACTAAGGTATTGCTATTAAAATCATTATTTGCCGTATTTTCATCACCTGAAAGGGTTAAAGTCGCAGCTAGCTCGTAAGTCCCTAATTGATCAAAGACATAGGAAGCACTGACGGTTACTACTAGGCTCGCATCAGGTAGTAAGGTTCCTGAAGTAATGGAAGTACTTGGATTATCTGTGGACAGGTTCGGTGCGGTAATGAAGGTTTGTAAGGTAATTGGGGTTAGCGTAAAGTCTATGAGGTCAACGCCAATATTTTCGATGGTATAAGTAATGGGTTGATTTGTTCCAACTGGTGTATTCGCCACTGGAGCATTGACTTGGGCGATCGACAAATCAACATTTTTTTTATCGAATACGACCACATCATCCAAGGCCATATCACTTCTAAACAATGAACCTCGTACACCTGTAAATCGAATTTGCACATTATTGAGCCCGCCATAGCCTGTTAAAATGACTTCCTGCTTCATCCAAGCATCCGCTTGATTAGTTTGTTGCTCTCCAGAAATTTGCCAAATGGCGTTATTCCATGAAGTTCCATCAAATACATCCAATTGCATCGACCCCATGTTACTACCATGCATGTGAATAAAAAAGGAAACCGTCGGATTTGTTAGGCTTGAAAAATCAAACACAGGACTGATCACCCGTGCAGAATCAAAGGTTGAGCCATCAGAAGCTTCAGTAAAGAGGTAGTTCCCGGTATTATCACCTCTCGTATGGTCAACAAGTGGCCCTGTGTCGGAAGAAGGGGTTTCATTTTCATGCACATTCCAACGAAATTCGAAACTTGTTGCAGCAGGGTCGGCTGCCCAATCATTTACGAAACCTGTTGCATTAGAAGCAACCGAAAATGATTCAAAGTCTTCAAAGTAAGGAAATGAAGAAACTTGAGCCTTTGATGAATGAAAAAATCCTACAGCCCAAAAAATAATCAGTGAAATCCTGATGGGGTAGTAAAGCTGATGCTTCATCGAATTTGTACGTTTAGTTAAGAAGGGGAAGTGTTTGTCCCTGAAATCATACCGACATTCAGTGTTAACTAAGCTAAAATAACAGAAATATTATAGTTATGCGATTTTTAGTACATGGGTTGGAAATGTCCAATAGTTTTCTTCGATGTGTCCAATAGAATTTATGCGGAGCAGCAATTTATACGTTTACCACGTATTCATTGAATTTCTAAATCTCTACGCTATTTTTGTCAGCTATTCCCCTTAATTCACCGTTATATATATGAACCCATTAGCACAACACCTGATTATCCTCTTATTGATTTCACTGCTCTACTCCATGGGCAAACTCTATTTTCGCTTTAACTATCAATTACATGGAAAAGCTTATCAAATTGGCTTTTCACCCATTTTATTTCAATTTACCTTTCGTTCTGTACATGTTGCTTGCATTCATGGCATTTGTATTTCTCAATGATATCATTCGCTTATTGTTTCTCTAAATGATCGATCAGAATGCTATTTTTCATCAATTTCAAACATGTGTTTAGCCATTCAAATGCTTGAAATTGTTTACATTTGACATGCTAAATAGCATTTTAAATCAATACCAAATTCAAACTCTCATAACATGAACCAAGACAATCCTATTCTCCTTTTTTGGAAGGCATTTATCATCATGCTGTTGTTTTTTATGGGGTTTCCTGCTCTAGTACTCGCAAATAATTCTGGTGAACTTTCTGAAGATGAAATCGTGAAATTGCTTTGCTCTGGCAAATGGCACCTCAGTTACATGGAGATGGATGGGCAACATTTAGACTTTCCTGCTCATGAAGTGAAAGCTAACTGGACCCAATTTAATGCCGATGGCACCCACAATTCAGAAGAAATGGGCGAAGCATATAGTGGCACTTGGGTGTATGATCATGCCACTAAAACACTTACTACAAACGATAAAGATGGAAAACTTGACTTAATCATTCTAAAAATTTCAGAAGGCGAAATACAGTTTTCGATGATGGATGAGGGGAAAAGAATGACAGTGGGCATGAAAAAGTAGTTCAAAATACATTTCCCCAACTGATTCACCTAAGCGGTAAAAGCGCTTAGGTGAATGAGTATATTCCTCCTACACACAACTACTCCTACACACTTCCCTAATTTAAGCTCGTCTATAAAAAATCTAATTTCATCGGCTTATTCCGTCAGTCACCGATTGAGAGTTGCCATTCATACAACCATCCATTTCCTTTGTTATTGCGATCACCATCCTCGTGCTCGCCACAAACTAACTTGCCAGCAGCGTTGGCAATACGACCATGTACTTTTTGAGCAGTCTACCTTGTGTTTTCAAACCATTATTCAGGGATTGAAAACGCCTTACGAACACTTTGCTTTATGTTAAAAACGTTAGTTGTTCTGCAACAACTCATGCTAGTACAGTATTGCTAAAATTTAAACCTATTACCTATCATGAAAAGAGCAATCTTAATCACTATCCTACTGATAGTGTGGAACTTATTACATTCACAGTCAACATTCACCCTTACAGGGAAAGTCATTTCAAAGGATGATCAAATTCCGCTTCCATTTGCCTATGTTCAACTCAAAGGCCAAGCATTAGGAACAGTAACGAAGCCAGATGGCACCTTTGTGATACACATTCCGAAGATGCATCGAAATGGTACCTTAACGTTTTCTTATTTGGGTTACCAAACGCAAGAAATTGGCATCCATGAAATCAAAATTAACAAACCCTTAACCGTTATACTCAAAGAATCAAGCACATTGCTCCAAACCGTCACTATTGAGTCTAAAAAGGGCTTAACGGCAAAACAAGTTCTTAAAAAAGTACTAAATAACATCAATCTGAACTATCCTCAGGACAGCTTCAATGTACAAGCTTATTACCGAGAACGCCTAAAAGAAAATGGGGTACACATCAAATATGCCGATGCATCTTGTAGCTTCTTCTTAGCTCCATATGCTGCTAAACGATACCCCAATAATCGCATCGCCATATTCAGTCCACAAAAGGGTGGTATTTCAACAATGAATTCACTCACCATGTATTGGGGAGATCGTTTACATAGAGGCCATTTTAATGGGCGAACCATTCATGAAGAGCAAGTCAAAATCATTGATTCGCGAGCAAGTAGCAATTTAAGTCAACGAAATATGGAAGCCAATATTGAAGGTGGTCCGCTCAACTTAATTGGCCGCGATCGAATGAAGTATTTGCGCTATTTTATGGATAAGCGAAAACAAAAAAAATACATTTTCACGCTACAAGAACAGCAAAATAAAGCAGGGAAATGGGAATATGTCCTTTCCTTTCGCCCCAAAATCAAACCCGAAACAATTGACAAACTTGCTAAGCTCAACAAATTCAAAGAGGCCAGTAAAATTTGGCGTTTATTTTACAAAGAAATAGATAAACCGCTTGCGGGAAAGTTGTTCATTGACCCTACCAGCTTTGCCGTTACTCGTGCAAGCTATCGGGTGCCTAAAGAATTAAAAGCCTACTTTTGCGGTTATAAGGTCATGGCTATCCAGCATTTCGACTATGCCATAGAGATCGAATACAAACAAATTGGAGCAAAATGGTTTCCAAATTGGATCAGGCAAGCAGATGAGTTTATCATCACAGACACCACCACCAACACGGTTACCCCATATGCGGCCATCTCAGAGCTCATGATACTCCGAGTTAATACGGCAAATGTATCCGCTTTTCCTACACAAGAAACCTTTCCAAATTACGACAGCAATACCCTGTATGATTTTCCATTAGCCTATCATCCTGAGTATTGGGAGAAATTCCATAAACAATACCCCACTACCATCATTCCGAAAGCGATCTTGGAAGAAATGGGAAAGCATGAAGCATTAGAAACTCAATTCAGGCGGAAACAAGAACGCGATTCTACCCTGTTAGCTCCTATTGCTACTAAAAAGCCCCGTTCCCATATCGTTCATGGAATTACACTAACCGATGATTATGCTTGGCTAAAAGATCCGAAGAACGCTCGAAATAATCAGCCTGTCATGAATTATTTGAAAGCTGAAAATGCTTATACTGCTAACTATTTCATTCCATTACGAGAACACCAACGGAGTATCTTTCAGGAAATGGCTAAACACATTCCCAAAGCATACGAATCTCTACCAACTTACCAAAGAGGTTATACCTACTATTTCAAATACAAAGAAGGAAAAGCATACCGTGTTTTTTACCGAAAAAAAGACACTCCGAATGCCCCAGAAGAGGTATTACTTGATGAAAATGAATTGGCTAAAAAGCATGTTTACTTCTCGATTGATCGCTACAGCATTAGTCCAGATAATCAGGTGATGGCCTATTGGGAAAATGTCATGGGAAATGATAGTCCAACGTTGGTATTTAAAAACCTCAAAACGGGCAAATTACTTGCTGATACCTTGCAACGCACCAGCGATCTGGCTTGGATAAAAGATGGTTCTGGTTTTTACTATTCTTGGCAAGAGCCTCGTACCAATCGCAGTGCAAAGATTTTCAAACACCTTTTTGGCACACCTCAATCCGAAGATAAACTGATTTATGAAGAAAAGGATTCCTTATTTTATACTTGGATTGAGGATACGGATGATTTTAAGTACATCCTGTTAGGCACGGGCAGTTTCACCACGACAGAACTTCGTTACAAATTGAATGATGGAAAAGATGATCATTTTCAATTGATGCATCCCAAAAAAGACGGGCATCGTTATTATGCGAGTTATTACAAAGATCGTTTCTACATCGCTTCTAATCAAAATGCGCAAAACTTCAAAATCATGGAAACGGCTGCGGCTAATCCTAGTTTGGAAAATTGGCGCGAGTTAATTCCCCAAAATAAAAAAGCGGCATTAATTGATTTTAAGCGTTTTGATGATTTCATGGTGTTAAATGAGCGGAGCAACGGCACCGATCGCATCAAGATTATTGATCTTTACACCCAAAAATCGCATTACATCAAGATGAAAGAAGGAAATGCTGTCATCAACTTGGGGGCTAATCCAAAAACAAATACGAAAAAGGTAAGAATTACGTACAGCGCTTTAAATACACCTACGGAGGTTTATGACTATAATATGGAGACTCGCGAAAAGGTTTTACTTCAAAAAGATTCCATTCATGCCAGTCCATTTAATAACCTATTAAATCATGTTAAAATGAAAAAGCTATGGGCTACCGCAGAAGATGGCACTAAAATTCCAATCACACTGATTTATCGAGATTTCCTGACCAATCGGAAGAAAAACAAACACGTTTGGTTGACGGCATATGGCGCATATGGCATTGGAAATACCCCCAACTTCAATCGTTCCATTATTCCATTAATTAACAGAGGAATTGTATATGCCGTCGCCCATGTTCGTGGGGGTAATGATATGGGAGAATATTGGCATGCGCAAGGTAAAATGATGAATAAGAAAAATACCTTCACCGATTTTATTGCTTGTGCCGAGCATTTAATTCAAACAGGTTATACGGAAAAGGGAAAAATCATTGCCCAAGGTGGAAGTGCTGGTGGTTTATTGATGGGCGTTATTGCCAATATGCACCCTGAATTATTTCAGACAGTAATTTTAGACGTTCCTTTTGTTGATGCGTTAAATACCATGCTGGATCCTAAACTTCCTGCAACTGCTGGCGAATATGTAGAATTTGCGAATCCACATGTGAAGGAACAGTTTGAATACATGCGCAGCTATGCCCCCTACAATAATGTAAAACGACAAGCCTACCCTAATATGCTGTTCTTTACAGGATTAAACGATTCGCGTGTCGGCTATTGGGAACCTGCTAAAATGGTAGCAAAATTACGGCAAATGAATACTTCGGATAAGATTATTCTCTTGAAAACCAACTTTAGCACTGGACATGGAGGAGGCTCTGGAAGGTATGCGCATTACCAAGAAATGGCCTATAAATATGCACTAGTATTCGATCTCATGAAATTGCATGAAAAACAAGCGCAGGCTGCCCAAGTCCAAAAATAATTACAGTCAGGGACAGGGCATTAGATTGCCTTGTCCTTACACTACCCCAACGTACTTACTTACAATGGCAGCCATCTTATTGGGATCGGTTTCCTTAGCTAATGTTTTTTCATAACACAAGGGACGAATGCAATATTTGTCTTCATTGAGGAAATCATCTGTTGCATTCATGTTAATCATATCGTCAAAATCGCCCAGTTTTTCTACTAAGCTAAGGGCATACGTTTTTTCTTCGAGCAAATATTCCACAATCAGAAAGCGACCTTTATTCTTATGTCCATAGCATGCCAAGTAAATCGGACTTTTTACAAAACCTTCAAAACCGCCCAAATAACCTAGTGAAAAAACAGGATATAAAATGCGTTTATTCGCTACATTCCAGATCGAAAGAGTCAATTGCATTTCAGCAATTTTAGAACGGAGTCGGCTAGCTATGTTAGCGGAAAAAGTTATTTTTTCTTTTGGAAGCCATTCCCCTTTCCAATTGTAATATTCCATTTCTCCCAAGCGAAGCTTATAGTCAAACACAGAAGGTTGATCTAACACATAGCCAGGGTAATAATATTGCTTATTCGTCGTACTCGCATATATAATCTCTAATAACATCGTAAACAGCCCCAAACTGTATTTGGAGTACCGCTCGTCAAAAACACCTAACAAACTCGCCATGCTATTCTGCCCTTCATCAAAAAAGCTGTAAGCAATCAATTGCTCTTTGTCATACACGCAAATTTCTTTGGTATCAAAAACTTGCTGTCCCATTAAATCTTCAGAGAAAAAATGCTGAAGCGATTCAAATAAAAAGCCTTTAAAACGACTCCGATGTTTTTGAAATAACTGTTCTTTCTCCCGATCCAGTTGCATGTGCCTAATTTCAAACGTAAATCGTTTCAAATTCCGTCTGTAAATTTTGCGTAAACTTTTAGAGAAGTTATACTTTTCTAAGTTTAAGCGAATATTTACTACAGAAAACACGTCACCTTCGAGGCAGATTAATTGAGATCGGAATAGAAGATGACAATTACGAAACCATCCACCAGCCAAAAACTTATCCAAACGGGAGGGTGACATAAATTGTGGCGTATGGTATTGGACTAACATTGGCTAATAAAAAAATTGGATAATTGTATTAAAAAATGGTCTTTTTATAATCGTGTTTATCACGAATAACGCTAAGAAACTGTTATCAAGAATATATTTCAAAACAGCCTCTAAAGCAAGTTACTAAAAAAACTTAGGAATTAGAATTAAACTCCTACTACCAATTTTTCCTTCAAATACCGTGCTGTATGATTTTGATCTAGCTCCAACATTTGTTCTGGTGTCCCTTCAAAGCAAATGGAACCACCTTGTTCTCCACCTTCTGGCCCCAAATCAATAATCCAATCCGCTGATTTGATCACCTCCATATTATGTTCAATGATGATCACACTATGCCCACGTTCTACTAGCGCATTGATCGATTTAAGTAATTTATGAATATCGTGAAAGTGTAATCCTGTGGTGGGTTCATCAAAAATAAATAGCACTTTATCGTCTTTCTTTAAGTTCCCTTTCACTAAAAAAGAAGCTAGTTTTACCCGCTGCGCTTCTCCTCCCGATAAAGTATTGGATGATTGTCCTAACTTTATATATCCCAATCCTACCTCATTTAATGGCTGTAAGCGATTGGTAATTTTACTTTCATCTTTAAAAAATTCTAAACTCTCAGCAATGGTTAAATCCAACACTTCGGCAATGTCCTTATCATTGTACTTCACCTCAAGCACCTCATTTTTAAAGCGTTTGCCTTTACACGATTCACAGGTCAGGTAAATGTCGGCCATAAACTGCATTTCCACTTTCGTGACGCCTTCACCCTGACACATTTCGCAACGTCCACCATCTACATTAAATGAAAAATGAGCTGGTTTATAACCCCGTTGTTTGGCTAGAGGCTGATTGGCAAACAATTGTCGAATGGCATCATAGCCTTTCACATAAGTCACTGGATTTGAACGAGATGACTTTCCTATAGGATTTTGATCCACAAATTCTAATTGATTGATTTTATCTAAATCCCCAGTCAGTAAATCAAACTTACCAGATGCCTCTTTATATTGACCAAATCGCTTGCCTATTGCAGGCTGTAAGACCTGTTTTACGAGCGT
>JBMYQA010000181.1:0-12132 GCA_049600855.1 Flammeovirgaceae bacterium
TTTTTCCGTCTTTTGAATCATCAAAAAGTTTAAAGCCATAAAGGATTCTGTACTTTTTGATGATTCAACAACCGAAAAAATCTAGTGATTTTCCTATAACAAACCATTCGTGATAAACACTAATTTCAAAACAGCCTCTAAGCTATTATTATTTTCATATGAAAGAATATTTAATTACTAACTTATTTAATCTGAATTGAATTAAGAAGCAAGTGTAGTTTTTTAAATAAATGTTAATGAAAATTCTTTGAAGTTTAACCGTTTTTGGTTGTTTTTGCGCAAATGGCAAAAATGTCCATGAGGGTGATGTGTCCTCATGCCATTTCTGTCGGTCGTTGTAGCCAATACGAAAAATGAAACCGTGAATGAATAAAACAATATTTGAGATTACAAAAATGGACTGTCCTTCGGAAGAAAACTTAATCCGAATGAAACTGGATGGCATTTCAAGTATTGCGAATTTGGATTTTGATATCCCAAATCGAAGACTGACCGTTTTTCACAGTGGGCAAATTGAGCAGATCGAAAAATCAGTTCTTGAACTTAATTTGGGGGGCAAGATCATTTCGACCGAAACAACAGATCAAACGGAGTTTAATAAAAATACAAACCAGAAAAAACTACTCTGGACGGTACTTGGAATAAATTTCGCATTTTTCCTGATTGAAATGGCAACTGGAATCATCTCAAAATCAATGGGATTGGTTGCAGATAGTTTGGATATGCTTGCAGACTCATTTGTTTACGGAATCAGTCTTTATGCAGTAGGTGGAACTTTACTGAGGAAAAAACGAATCGCCAGACTTGCTGGATATGCTCAAATCATGCTTGCGATTATCGGATTTGTAGAAGTGTTGAGAAGGTTTTTTGGGGTAGAAACAATGCCCGAGTTTTCGACCATGATTATCGTGTCGATGTTCGCACTGATTGCAAATGGAATATGTTTATACCTACTACAACAATCCAAGAGCAAAGCGGAAGTTCATATGAAAGCAAGTGTGATTTTTACGTCAAATGACGTGATCATCAATTTGGGCGTAATAACAGCAGGGATTTTAGTCAATTGGCTCAACTCCAATAAACCCGATTTGATCATAGGAACGATCGTTTTCGTTGTGGTCATTCAAGGAGCGGTTCGAATTTTAAAGCTTGGGAAATAGACACTGGCTACGTTTCATATACTTACGGTTGTACTCAATTAGGAGAAAATCAAAATATAGTTGAAAAAGAAAAACCATATACCACATTTAAAATCCATCCATGATTTTTATGCGCAGCTCCGTATAGGAACATCTCAGGGAAACGATTTTTCGATTATGAGAATTGAAAATCAACCCAAAACAAAACTCTTGGAGATGCCTTTATTTAGATGCGACTTCTACCGATTGGTCTTTATTAGAAGTAAAGGGGTGGAATGGTTACTCCCTGAGAAACAATTTGAATCAACTGAAAACTGTATTTACTTTTCCTATCCAGGAAAATTAGAAAGCTGGAAATCCAATGAGAACATTAAAGGATACTTAATCTGTTTTACCGAAGATTTTTTTCAGACCAATCGCTTACTGACAACTGAGTATCCATTTTTCACGTTTGAAAAGTCAAAGTTGCTCTACCTTGAGGATAACGAAGCAGCGTATCTCGCCCAACAGCAGGAAGAAATGTTAGAGGAAATCACAAACAATTACCTTGATACCAAAGAAATGTTGACTGCGCTTTTGCAGCGGTATTTAATAAGTATTAAAAGGCTGTTTACAAAGTCGGACGGTGAAATTCCCGAAAACAAACGGAATGATTTTCTTATTTATCAAAAATTTCGAGAAGAATTAGACGAATACTTTGCTGCATTGGCATCCGATAAATTAGATAAGCACCCCAATGTGAGCACCATTGCCGAGCGGATTTTTCTTAATCCAAGTTATTTAAATACAGTTGTGAAAAGTGTATCTGGAAAAACTGCATCAATCATGATACAAGAAAAGACTATTCTCGAAGCTAAAAGCTACTTGATGCATACCGACTTACAGATTACAGAAATAGCGTTTCAATTAGGCTTTGACAATGTATCTTATTTTACGCGATTGTTCAAAAAATGGACTGCTACGTCTCCTTCCGCCTTTAAAAAGTCTCACCTACCTTAAGAATCTATAAAAAGTGCAAGTATGGCTGTGAATAGTGTAAGCACATGGGTTGTGTTTGCGCTTACTTTGTGTTGTAGTTTTTGCTACCGTACACAAAAAATATGACCAAAAGCTTGTAAAATATTTAGCGAGCGCAGGCCTGAAAATCTGCCGAGCGTGGGTAGGTAAGTGTGTAAGCAGGATCAGATTTTCTTGATTTTTTTCACGGTCCGCCGCTGCGGTTCTTTTTTGATCAAGCAAAAAAGCGGACGCCGCGCGGGACAACCCAGCCCATTAGTGAATAAAAATAGATTAACCTGCTTATAATCAGTTTTTTATTACTGCAAGCGCTTTGACAGATTTATTTGTGTACGGTATGAATTGTAGTTAAGTAAAATACCGTATGCGTTTTACTTACCTGCTGAATAATCAACATAAGGAAATCATGAATAAATTAAAAAAGGTCTTAACCATTTGGGGAATAGTTTACCTACTGATCACCGCATTGATTTATTGTTTAAGTGAATGGTTAGCTACTCAACCGATTTACGTAAGAACCCTTGTGCTTTCTGGAGTGATGGTATTTGGTTTACAGTACCTCATATTTCCAATACTCAATAAATTTCTCAAATTATAAAATGAATTTAATCATGCGAAATTCAAATTTAATTCAACAATCTATTGTAACACTGAACAACAATGTAGAAATGCCTCAAGTTGGTTTAGGTGTACTTAAAGCTAAGGATAACGGAGAAGTGGAACAAGCTATTTTGTCTGCTTTAACTGCTGGTTATCGCAAAATTGATACCGCCGCAGCTTACAAAAACGAAGCGGGTGTCGGAAAAGCCATTAAGCGAAGTCATGTTGCCCGTGAAGAAGTATTTTTGACCACAAAAGTATGGAATAGTGACCACGGTTACGACAATACCTTAGTTGCTTTTGAACGAAGTTTAAACCAACTACAAACGGATTATGTAGATTTATACTTAGTGCATTGGCCTGTAGAAGGAAAGTATATAGGTACTTACAAAGCTTTGGAAAAGATTTACAAGGATGGTCGGGCAAAAGCAATTGGGGTCAGTAATTTCCAAATCCATCATTTAGAGGAATTAATGGAACATAGTCAAATTGTTCCTGCTGTCAACCAAATTGAACTCCATCCACATTTGCAACAAGATGAACTGATCGCTTTTGCCAAACAGCATCGTATTCAGATAGAGGCATGGAGACCAATTATGATGGGACAGGTTGTGAATGTACCCGAGTTAATCAAAATAGGAGAAAAGTACGGGAAATCAGCCGTTCAGGTAACCTTGAGGTGGTTAATGCAAAGAGGTGTGTCCATTATTCCAAAATCGGTTAATCCGAAACGAATAACTGAAAATTTCAATGTCTTTGATTTTGCGTTAACTGAGGGAGAAATGGAAAGCATTAAAGTATTGAATCGTAATAAACGGATGGGGCCTGATCCTGATAATTTTAATTTCTAAAATAAAAAATTGGGCAAAGCAACCTGCAAATCGGCAATAGGACCTATGCTTTCCTATTGCGTTTGCACAGATTGTTAGTAACAAATGAGTCGTAATAATGTCTATTCAATAAGGACGTTGTGATGAGTAGTGAATTTGCTTTCATTCATGGCATGATTGTGCAAAATTGCATATATTTGATCTACATAAATAATTCGTGTTTTGAGCGTGATTCTGAAATATATAGCAGCTTAATGATTAGCCCTTAAACACTAAGGCTATCATTCCTTTGTTCGGATATCCTTCCGAACCCATTTCCATTTAATTAATGATTCGTGTGTTGTTTGATCAACGCTGATGCTGGTCGTTCATGCTTTTCAGTTGGTTTATCCATGTGCGTTAGTACTAAGGATACCTGACTAGCTTTGAATGAGCAGGATTTAACTGACGATCACATGCGAATCTCACATCAATCAAGTACAACATAATTGTTTATGAAAAATCAAGAAGTTAAAAAGAATCCAGCGTTTTTAGCCTATGTGTTGGAATTGAACGGGGACACCGCACTTCATGAGGCTTTACAAATCAGTTTGAACCACATCAATGAGTTAGACATCGCTCAATTGAATCGAATTGGTTTGAAAACGTATGAAAAAGATAAATGGACCATTCACCAAATACTACAGCACCTCATTGATTGGGAACGAATTTGGTGTTTCAGGGCAATTATTTTTGCTCGTGGTGAAGGAAGCACGCCCGATGCGCACGATCAGGAAATCATGGCTAAAAACTCAAATGCAGATGAACTGCCCATTGAGCAGCTAGTAAATGAGCTTCGAGTGGTACGTCAATCCACCATCATGCTGTTTGAATCGTTTAATCAAAACATTCTCGAAACAAATTGCGAGTTTTTTGAATACGAAATGCCTTTATACACGATTGGATTGACGATTACGGCACATCAAATCCATCATTTCAACATTATACAAGAACGGTATTTACTATTAGATAAATAAAGTGGGAAGGAATTAAGCGCCTGTTCAAAAAGGCTTCCGCAAATACTGGAATCTTTATGATCAGGTGCTTAATATTATTAAGCCGTTGCTAGTATACGCAAGCCGTAGATGCACTGAAAGTTTTAGCGTATTGCAATCAGTTTACAGGAACAAAATTCGTTTGCTTTTAGTTAGGTAAACAAACGAATTGCTATGGCTTGGTTAAAACATACGTATGCAACACAGCTTCCCAAAAGTTTGTACTCAGTGCAAGCACCAGAACCTGTCAGTAAACCTCAAATGGCTTTATATAATGAGGCTTTGGCAGATGAATTGGGTGTAGCCGAGTATTTCAAGGAAGAGCAACAGGCATTGGCCTATCTTTCGGGAAATGAAACCGTACCAGGAAGCCAAGCCGTCGCTCAGGCTTATGCAGGGCATCAGTTTGGTCATTTCAACCGCCTCGGAGATGGTCGGGCAGTGTTGTTGGGTGAGTTGGAAACCCATCAAGGTTTGTATGACTTACAGCTCAAAGGTTCTGGGCAAACCGCTTATTCCAGAAGGGGAGATGGTCGGGCTACGTTTTATTCTATGTTGAGGGAGTACTTAATCAGTGAAGCCATGCACGCGCTTCATATTCCAACGACAAGGAGTTTGGCGGTGGTCAAAACGGAGGATACGATTTACCGAGAGCAACTGAATAAGGGCGGTGTTTTAGCTAGGGTAGCAGCAAGCCATATTCGTGTAGGTACTTTTGAGTATGCGCGCTATCTCGGAGAAGCAGGTGATTTAGAAGCTTTACTGCAATACACCATTCAAAGGCATTACCCCGCATTACTGGATCATCAAAATCATGCCTTGGCCTTGTTGGAGACCGTGATGCAAAGGCAAAAAGAATTAATCATTCATTGGTTGCGGGTTGGTTTTATCCACGGCGTGATGAATACCGATAACATGGCTGTTTCTGGTGAAACCATTGATTACGGCCCCTGTGCATTTATGAATACCTATCATCCTAAAACGGTGTTTAGCTCTATCGACAGACAAGGTCGATATGCCTTTGCCAACCAACCCAATATGGCTTTCTGGAACTTGAGAGTTTTTGCCAATGCGCTCATTCCGTTGATTGATCAGGAAGAAGAAGCCGCCACAGCAAAAGCACAGGCAGTGTTAGATATCTTCCCAGAGGATTTCTCCAAGGCTTATTTTGAGATGATGTTCAACAAGCTTGGCATCGTGAGTCCCGTCGAAGCAGATCGTAATTTGGTGGAGGATTGTATGGTACTGCTTACAAAACAGCAAGTCGACTATACCAATTTCTTTACCGCGTTGCGGCGCGGTGATGAGTTGATCAACGAGTTGCGGCAAGAAGAAGCTTTCGAAGCTTGGTATGCGAAATGGGAAAAGGCGCGAGTTAGAGGGGCTAATGTTTCAAAAAGTGAAGCTTTAATGGCGCAAAACAATCCAGTAGTTATTCCACGCAACCATATGGTAGAGGACGTTTTGGATGCAGCGGTTTTAGGAGATATGCAACCTTTTTCTACCTTTTTGGAAGAGTTGGCATCACCTTATGACGACTCATCGCCTTTACAAGATGTTCCTGCCAACTTTGACGCGAGTTATCAAACCTTTTGCGGGACTTAGAAAGGAGGAATTGCATCAAATTTTATTTTTGCCCCATTTTTCCCAAAAATGTTTTGATGACTTGATCACCTACTTGATTGCCAACGGTTAATCCCACTTCATTATCGGTGCGAAAGTGGACGCCACCTTCAAAGCGCGATTCGGAACATTCTTTTGCCATTTCATGGAATAGCTGTTCGTCCTGCGGAAAAAGGAAAGATAACGTAGTCGCAATTGAACCAGCTACGGTCGTATGTCCAGCAGGATACCCTGGAAAGTTTGGCGTGTCTACTAGGATGGGTTTGAACGTTGGATCATATTGAAATGGACGGATGCCCCAATAATGGTATTTACCATCCCACGCCGCAATGATGCCATCGAATCGAGCCGTATGGAAAACAGCACCCGCAAAAGCAGCTTCCAATGGTTCCAGATCGTATTCTAATATTTTCCGCTCCAGCAGATTATCCCAAACGGGGGCACTTTTCCATTTCCAAGCAATCGTACTGGTCTGATGTGTGGCGTTGAATCGGCGAAGTTCTTCCATGTCTGCTGTCCAATCGGTAGGTGGTGGGGCTGGTCTGAATTGGTCTGGACTCGACAAGGTAAGGGGTTTCCATTGGCGTTTCATCGGGTCCCACTTACTTGGCTTGCCCGACCACAGGCTGTCTGCATTGGGGACTTGTCCTTCCCAGATTCGATCCGTTCGATCTGTTTTCGCATATTCGATATACTGAAGTGCAATTTGTTTCCCAATGGCCATGCCTTTTTCGATGTCGGAGGGCAATTGAAGTCCAGTTCTGAGGCGTGCGGCTTTAAATTGGGTTAGAAGGCTATCCAGGTACGGTTTTCTGTTGGGAAAATAATAGCCAATTACTTCTTTGGCAGCACCTGCTACCGCACTCCATTCACAAATAAAGGCGGAATACGCTTTTTCGCGGCCCAATTGCTGTACCTTAGCATTTTGTTTAAATGGAGGGGGGATTTGATGCTGTTTTTTATGTTTCCATACTGCGGTGAGCGCATCATATATGGAGAGGTGTAAAATGACTACTCGACCTCCATTCTTATGCCCCTTGTGGGCTCTGCTAATCTCCATCATAATCTGATGCCATCGGTAGGAGGGATAGGAAGCGTTCCAGTAATTCATGGTTCTGATGTCTGCTTCATTTATGCCTTTTTGTAATTCAATTACCTGTGCCATTTCTTGCTTAAGCTCAGTTCCATGAACAGGCGAAAAAGTTTCTTCTAATTGAAATTTGAATGGCCTAAAATCAGTGATTTGGACTTGGGCAGTGGCTGATGTGACAGGCAATAGAAGTACAATAAGGTGAAAACGCTTTAGTAAGCTAAGGTTAATCAGACTTGAGGAAATGGTCATAGCATTTTAATTGAAAATGTCAGCGATCAATACAAAGTGAAAAGAAGTAAGCGATCATTTGTTAATTGATGTGCAATACACTTGAGTAGATCGTTGTGCGCGCCTCAACATGTAAAAAGGGCCACCTCACCAGAGACAGCCCTAAGTATTTTTATACGTTCCTAAGCTCAGTAGCTTAAACGCCTAACATCAATCTAACAGGATCTTCCAATAACTCTTTGACGCGGTATAGGAAGCTTACCGATTCTTTTCCATCAATAATACGGTGATCGTAAGAAAGCGCCACATACATGACTGGACGAATCACTACTTCTCCATTTACTGCTACAGGTCGATCTACAATGTTGTGCATGCCCAAAATCGCAGATTGAGGCGCGTTGATGATCGGTGTAGATAGCATGGAACCAAAAATACCGCCATTTGTGATGGTAAATGTTCCACCTGTCATTTCTGGAATGGTTAATTTGCCATCGCGTGCCTTAACCGCAAGACGAACGACTTCTTTTTCTACCCCATCAAAGCTCAAATCCTCTGCATTGCGAATGACAGGAACGACTAAGCCTCGTGGAGAAGATACCGCGATGGATACGTCACAGAAGTCGTTGAAGACCATCTCATTGCCATCAATGTAGGCATTTACGGCAGGGAATTCTTGCAAGGCCATACAGCAAGCTTTCACAAAGAATGACATAAAGCCTAAACCAACTTCGTGTTTCTCTTTGAATTGCGCTTTATACTTTGCACGGATATCTTTAATTGGCTTCATGTCCACCTCATTGAAAGTGGTGAGCATGGCCGTTTCGTTTTTCACCGATACCAATCTTCTGGCAATGGTACGCCTTAAGCTAGACATCTTTTGGCGCTCTTGGTTTCTGCTGCCACTTACCGGTTTTTCAGCAGCAGGAGCGGCAGAAGCTGTTGAGTTTTGTGTTGTTGCTTTAGAAGCAGGTTTCACCGCCTTTTCTGCATCTTCTTTCGTGATTCTTCCATCTACACCAGTACCCTTCACTGTAGCAGGATCAATGCCTTTTTCTGCTAAGATTTTAGCAGCAGCAGGGGAGGGATGACCTGAGGCATAGGTCGTTTCTTGACTGATTGGAGCAGTGGTAGTCGCAGTAGACTGTTCAGTAGAAGTACTTTCAACGGCAGGAGCAGCAGCGCTTTTGCCTCCTTCCATCACTTCAATTTTACAGATCAGATCACCAATTTGTAAGGTATCACCTTCTTGTGCCACAATACGAAGAATACCCGCAGCATCGGCAGGTAATTCAAACGTTGCTTTGTCAGATTCGATTTCACACAGCAATTCACCATCTTCTACGAAGTCTCCATCCGCTTTTTCCCACGTGGCAATGGTCACTTCTGTGATGGATTCGCCAACAGTAGGCACCTTCATTTCTAATACCTCGCCAGTGGCTTTAGGCTCACTACTCGTAGTATTTGTTGCTTCGCTACTTGCTGTATCGTTGTTCGCTGGAGCAGGAGTTTTTGCTTGACCATTTTCGGAGGCTTCAATTTTACAAATGGTAGCGCCGATTTCAATGGTATCGCCTTCTTGAGCCACAATGGTCAAGGTTCCAGCGGCTTCGGCAGGAAATTCAAACGTTGCTTTATCGGATTCTAACTCGCAAAGGATTTCGCCTTCTTCAACAAAATCACCATCGCTTTTGAACCACTGTGCTATTGTGACCTCGGTAATCGATTCGCCTACCGTAGGTACTTTATGTTCATTGATCATAATATGGATAAAGTATCAATAATTCTTATTTCTTAAAGGATGCTTCTACAATACGTTGTTGCTCGCGAGCGTGAACTTTTGAGTAACCTGTTGCAGGAGAAGCACTTGGTTTACGAGATTTCAAAACTAAATTGTAACCATCATACAAAGTACGAGTCATATAGGTCCAGTAGCCCATATTTACAGGTTCTTCTTGTACCCAGAATATTTCTTCTCTGTTTTTGTACTTGGCTAAAATCTTATCTAATTGCGTTTGAGGGAAAGGATGTAATTGCTCAATGCGAACAATGGCTGTATCCTTAATCTTATTGGCTTGCTGGTATTCTAGTAAGTCGTAATAGATTTTTCCGCTACACAACAATACCCTCGTTACCTTATTGTAAGGTTTAGCGTAGTCATCTTCAATTACTTCTTGGAAACGACCACTCGTAAAATCTGATAGTGGAGAAATGACTTGTTTAGCACGTAGCAAAGATTTAGGTGTAAATACAATCAATGGTTTTCTAAAAGGCCAAGTAACTTGACGCCGCAATAAATGGAAGTAGTTTGCAGGTGTAGTGACATTGGCAATAATCATATTGTATTCCGCACAAAGCTGCAGGTAGCGTTCTGGTCGGGCATTGGAGTGCTCCGGCCCTTGACCTTCATAACCATGTGGAAGAAGCATCACCACACCAGACATTCTGAACCATTTCGACTCACTACTGGAGATAAATTGATCTACAATGATTTGAGCACCATTTGCAAAATCGCCAAATTGGGCTTCCCAAATCGTTAATGCATCAGGGTTAGCACTTGCATAACCATATTCAAAGCCTAATACGCCATATTCAGATAATAAAGAGTTGAAAATCCGGTGTTCTTCTTGATGATCAGGATCAATATGATTGAGGCTATAATAGCGTTCGTTAGTTTTAGCATCTGTGATAACGGCATGACGATGTGAGAATGTTCCACGCAATACGTCTTGTCCTGTCATCCGAACAGGTTTGTTTTCTAATAAGATGGAACCATAAGCCAATAATTCGCCAGAAGCCCAATCTAACATGCCTTCTTCGAAGAACATGCGCTCACGATTTTTAATTAATCGCTCAATTTGACGTAAAGGCTTAAAGCCTTGAGGAACGGTTACTAGTGCTTTACCAATTTTATGGAGTGCTTCCTCACTAATTGCCGTTTCTGGCGATTGTTCGAAATCTGCTGCGGTTGACCTTCTATATTTCTTCCAAACTTTGTCTGATTTTTGACGTTTGAAGCTTTCTGGTTTTTCGCGTATTCGCTTTAATTCTGCTTCGAGTTTATCTCGGAAATCGTTGTCTAATTGCTTTACAAAATCAGGACTAATATCTCCGCGCTTGATTAATTCTTCTGCATAAAGATCTCTCGGGTTTTTATGACGAGCAATTGCATCATAAAGTAGTGGTTGTGTAAATCGAGGCTCATCACTTTCGTTATGACCATGCCTACGGTAACACACCATGTCAATAAATACATCTCGATGATATTTCTGACGGAATTCTACAGCCAATTTTGTCGCAAAAATTAGCGCTTCAGGGTCGTCTCCATTTACATGAATTTCAGGAGCTTCGATCAATCCAGATAAGTCTGTACAATAAATACTCGAACGGGCATCAAAGAAATCGGTTGTAAAGCCAATTTGGTTATTAATGATGAAGTGGATCGTTCCTCCCACATTGTAAGCAGGAAGCCCAGACATTTGTACCACCTCGTATACAATTCCTTGCCCAGCAACAGCAGCATCACCATGAATGAGGATGGGGATGATTTTGCGGAAGTTTTGCTCATCATGCATATCCAGTTTACCACGAGCATAGCCCATTACAACAGGATCAACAGCTTCTAAGTGAGAAGGGTTTGGTTGTAAAATGGTGGTAATACTGGCTCCATTACTTGCTGTGATTTCAGAAGTGAAACCCATATGATATTTTACATCACCATCACCTAAGTCTTCATTCATTCGACCTTCTCCCTCAAACTCACTAAAAATATCTCCATAGGACTTTCCTAAAATATTGGCGAGTACGCTTAAGCGACCACGGTGTGCCATGCCAATGTGAATTTCTTCCAAGCCAAACTTCGCACCTTCGTTAATGATGGTATCTAATGCTGCAATTGCGGCTTCACCACCTTCTAAAGAGAATCTTTTTTGTCCCAGGTATTTTTTGCCTAAGAAATCTTCAAAAACAACCGCCTCATTGATTTTAGAAAGAATTCGTTTTTTATCGTCTAAGGTGAGGTTAGGGTTGAGTGAATCGTATTCGACTTTCGTCCGAAACCAATCGAGAATTTCAGTTTCTCGAATAGCCATGAACTCGTAGCCTATATTACCTTCATATATCTTTTTCAGCGCAGCCACAATATCCTTTAACGGAGCTGGGCCGATTCCAATTTCGCTACCCGCTTGGAAAACAGTACCTAAATCGTCTTCGGAAAGTCCAAAATCCTTTAACTCCAGTAGCGCTTTTCGATCTCTACGCTTTCGCACTGGGTTTGTAGTAGATTGTAGGTGGCCTCTGGTGCGGTAAGCGTCAATTAATTCACGTACAGCAATTTCTTTAGTAAGGGTTTCTCCACTTACAGCACCTTCTACAGCAACTGCACCATCTTCTCCATATTTTTGTAGAGAAAAGTCGAAGCCTTCAAAAAACTGCCGCCAACTGATATCGACAGATTCCGGGTTTTCTTTATATGCTTTATACAGTTCATCAATGTAAGAACTGTGAGCATTCGCGATATATGTGTATTTATCCATAGGTATGTTAAAAAAGGATGAACCTTATACAAATCT
>JBMYQA010000182.1:0-12066 GCA_049600855.1 Flammeovirgaceae bacterium
ACCTACCGAGTGTCGGCCCAGCAAAAATACCACATTCATTTTGCTCACCTGCTTAATGTAATCCCTGCTTAATAATCTCCATTACTTTGTCCATTTCCATTCTTCTTCTTTCTTCTCACTTTCTTTAAGAAAATAATAAATAAGAATATACTGAGTGTAAGCGCAATAATCAGTTCAATTAAGCTCAGATAGGGCAGGTTGGTAAAAACCGTTTCTCTAGGAAGATCGGTGTTTAATGATAAAGAGGCTGCAATAAGTAAGGCTGCAATAATAATGGCAATGACTAATTTATTAGCAGCCAACTCAAATTGACGGATTAATACCTCATAACCTTGATGTTCTACTTGCACCAAGATTTTTCCTTTTCGGATTTTCTTTAGAATTGATTTTACCTCTAAGGGTAAAGAGTACATAAAGCTGAAAAACTGGCTACCGGCATAAAATAGTTCCATGCCAAGGTTTTCTACAGAAAACTGTTCTTTCAGAATTTTTACACCATAAGGTCTGATGTAGTCAAATGCATTAAACTCAGGGTGGACAATTTTGCCAATTCCATCTAAAATGGCTAAAGCACGTAAAATGAGGAAAACAGCTCCTGGTACTCGTATTCTGTATTTAAAAATGATTTGTTGAAGTCTTCTAGCCATATCGGCTACACTCAATTCTTCCACCTCTAAATTGGCGAAATCCTCAATAAATTCATTCAAGTCATACTCCAGCGCTTGCATGTCTTCGATATCCCCCTCTAGCGATAACTTTCTGAAGTTATTGGCCATCCCTCTGGCGTTTTGCTGTGCCATGCTGATAAAAATGCCTGCTAGCGCGAATTTATCTTGCTGCATGAGCTTTCCCACCATCCCAAAATCAATCAGAACAATCACTCCATCAGGTCGTACCAACACATTCCCTGGGTGCGGATCGGCATGAAAATAACCTGCTTCGAAAATTTGCTTTAGGTAAATATCTAACCCCTTTACTGCAATCTCTTTGGGATCTAGTCCCCACTCTTCCAAACGTTTAATGTCGGTAATCTTACAGCCACTCACAAATTCCATAATGAGTACTTTCTCTGTCGATAGACCTTTATAAGCAATCGGAACAATAAAGTTTGGATCATCTTGGTAGAACTTCCGAAATTGCTCGATGTTTCGGGCTTCATTGAGGTAATCGAGCTCTTTCATAATGCTTTTCTCGAAAGCATGTACAATATCCATTGGATTGATTAGCCCGATGGAAGCCAAGTAGTTTTCTCCTCGTTTTACAATGATTTTGATGATATCTAAGTCAGCTTCAATGATATCGCGCACGCCAGGACGTTGTATTTTGACTACCACTTCTTCTCCTGTGCGTAATTTTGCGCGATGTACTTGCCCAATCGAAGCTGCTCCTAGAGGTCTTGGATCGAAAAAGCTAAAGAGTTTTTCGACGGGATATCCCATTTCGTCCTCTATAATTTGCTTGGCTTTTTCGGTACTAAATGCTGGAGCTTGACTTTGGAGTTTTTGGAACTCTAGGATGAGTTCATCGGGTATAATATCAGGACGATTGCTTAGGAGTTGGGCTAACTTGATGTACGTACCGCCTAATTCTTCCAGCGCCATTCGAATTCGCTCCTCTCGTTTATACTCAAAAACCGATTTGTCTTTTCGAGTCCAAGAAAGGCGAGTTTGTTCGGGTACAATTCTTCGGAGTGCAGTTTCGGCTACAAAATCCTCAAAACCGTACTTGATGAGCACTTGTACAATCTCACGAACTCGTTTAATATTTTTGAAAGGCTGTTCAAACATAAAGTTGACTTCACCAAAGATCGGTTAATAAATGAAAATCAATGCCTTAGCACCAAATATAACGAACTGAAATGAATTATGGACGGAACTGGCAGGAATGAAATATGCCAAGTTCCAAAAGAAACTTGGCATACACAAACTAATACTCTATTATCGAATGAATTAAGCTACCGCTTCTTTCTTTTTAGGAGCAGCTTTTCTTTTAGGAGCAGCAGTTTCAGTAGTACCAACTTGCGCTTCTAAAGCTTCCACTCTTTTCTGTAAATCTTCTACGTCAGTGTAAGAAGCAATCTTGAAACGATTAATGATGTCTTCAACGATTTTCTTCAATTGACCTTCGAATTCTTCTTTTTTAGACTCTGTGTCTTGAATCAAATCGTCAACTACTTTCTTACCTTCTTCGCTTGAGATTTTATTCTCGTCAACTAATTTGTCGATTGCCTTCTGGAATTTGTCAGCAGTAACTGATACTAATCCTACTCCAGTATAAAGGAATTTTTTGAACAAATCTTCCATTTCTCTAACAGTTTAAGTTAATTATCAAAAAAATCTGATTAATGATTACACTACAAAGTTCGCAATAAGCGTGCAAAAAATGTATGCATGCATACTATTATTTTCAAAACTTCCTTGTAAAGTACAAAAACAACTAGGTGAATTGCACTATTCCACTAATATTTGTTACTACATTAACAATTAAGCCATTGCTAACACTGACAAATTATCATCTTCATTGACAGCATGTCAGTGTTTAACATGCGTGATTTGAGTCTTTTTGTCAGTTTTTATAAACGATATCCCCATCTTCTAAAGGAATTACCCAAGAATAAGGAAGTAAACTCCATGATTCTTTCGCTAAATCAACGGTAGGGTCAATCATGCGTTGCTTTTTTCTAGCATTGAGTTTTACCCGTGCATCCACATAAACTTCTACATTAGGATGACCTTTTTCTCGATACAGCTCAGCAAGGTAATGAGCATATTCAAGAATCATATCTGGTTTACCCACCATTCGAAAAGATTGTTTTCGAGTAAGCCGTTTAAACGGATCTTCTTTCCACTCCTTCCCACTATCCGGATCTTTTACGGTGAACATTGTTGAGCCTCGTTTTGAACGGAGCATCATGTGCCAAGAAAAGTTATGCCCATATTCGGTCCAACTGGTATTACCTGGATAAATCCATTGCCGCATCGGTACCAATAATTGAATAGCGACATAAGTTACAATGAATACTTTTACCCAAGGTTTACCCACTACAGGTGCTGTACTTGGTTGGAACTTGGGAATATTACGATCAAGAAACTTGAGTTTGCGAAAGCTTTCTGGAGCAAAAAATAAAGCAGTTACTACGGCAGATAACCAAGGGAAGGTTCCTATCCCAAAGGTACAAACATTAATCAGGTGAAAACAACAGCTGATGATGAATGCATAAAGCCGAGTACGCTTCCAAAGCAAAGCAGGCACAATAAATAAGTCAAACAACACTCCTCCATAACTGACTACATACGGCCAAATCGCACTAGTTAGAATTGGGCCAATGATGTAAAAATGCTTCTTAGATGATAACCAAATCGTCATGGGTTGTGCCTGAAACCAGTCGGGATTTACTTTTGCTATACCTGCAAAAAAGTATACCACACTCATTTGGAAAAGGATGAGGTACACCGTCCAAGCGGGTGTTTGCCCTGTAGCAATGGATGGATTGCGTTTCACATCCAACGACCAAGCGCGATTGGCTGGCATAAATATGAGTAAAAAGGCAAATAAGCTGTACAAATAGGTATGATTGATGTAAACGGCTTTTTCCATTAAAAACATGGAAGAAGTACTTAAAAACATCAAAATGGTCGTCCAACGATAATATAAGCCCAGTGTTACACAAAGTGCTATCAACACATTAAACCCCATATGGATGTAAACCCCCATAGGCGGCCAAGGCTCTAACCACTGAAAAAAGAAATAGGAAAAGTGGAAATCTCCTATTACAAAATCTCTGTGATAATTGGTGAACAACTCACCAGTTTTTTCAATTGTTATTAACCCTCCAGCAAATACCCGAAAGAATATTAGAGGAGCAATGTCGATAGGCCGAAATAATTTTTGCCACATAGCTAAGAAGAGAAGGTATTAGAATTTGAAGCAAAAATACATGTTTAGTGCAATTCATGCACGATTCAAGTAGTGGATTTTACTTAAACCTAAACCTCACGTTATATTTATGCATCCACCACAACCATAAGCTTCGCAGTAAATAAGAAATTAAGGTACTTAAAATGGCTCCTTGAATGCCTAAATTGGGAATTAACAGAAAGTTTAATACTAAATTTAACATAGCTACGCTTACGGATACGAAAGCGAACTTATGGGTACTTCCCATCAAATATAAGGGCGTAATATGTCGCTGATCAAAACCGGGTAACAGGTAGGAAAAAGTGAGTAAAGCTAACCAAAACGCATCACTCTTAAACGCTTCCGAGCTCAAGTGCATAAGCAGTTGTGGACCTATCAAAATCACTAAGACAAGTCCTAAGCCTGCCAGTATGAGGTAGTTATTACTCATTTTTTTGGCATAGTTTAAGGCATGAGGTGCCTTTCCTTGTTCCCAAAGCGATACGCATTGCGGTAAAACCAATAGATTGAATGCATCTAGTAACATAAAAGCCAAACTGCCATAGATACTCATTGCTGCGTAAAGTCCAACCAACGCTAAATCATGGAAATAGGCAATAAAAAAGCGGTCGCTGGCATAAATCAACCAAGTTGAAAAACCTGAAATGGTCAATGGCAATCCATAACGCATAAAAAATAATAGTGAATACCGATTCAACTGTTTCAAGGATTGGATGAGGGAATACTTTATAGCAATCCATCCAAAAAGTGGTAAGCAAATCACGATGTTGATGCCAATAAAAACTGAAATAATGATTTCTAATGATTCTTGCCTGTAATAAAGCAAGCTAACTAAGGTTATTAACTGCAAGCTACTTTGAAGTATTCGGATACTTGTAAACTGATAGGTTTCCGCTTTTGCTCTAAAAAAAGATATCAGAAATAATAAGACGGATTCCGTGAGTATGAGTAAGCAGATAAAAGGTAAAAAGTGCGTGTAGCCTGCTGCCCCAAAGATGTAATTTGCACTCTCATGAGGAAAAACTAATAGTGGTGAAGAGATGAGTAGGTTAAACCCTAAAATACTGATAAACAGTCCTGCCCATTGTTGCTTTGCATTATGCGTGTTACTTTGATAAAATCGCACTAAAACGGTTTCCAACTGCATGAGGACTAAAGGCATGAGGATTTTTACGGCAAATAGCAGTTGTGTCCAAAGGCCATAATCTGCCATACCAAGTTCCTTTCCAATTATTTTTAAGGAGAAGAACGTGACTAAAGCAGTTAAGAGTTTTCCAAAAGCGTTAAATAGGATTTTACCAAAAGCACTTGATTTGATCATCTGCAAAAGTTCATTTAGCTAAAATTAGATGACCTTTACACATTAAACAAACCAATTTTGCCGTTCCTAAGGCAAAGCCCGATGTATACATGAGCGATTCACTCCCAAAAATAGCCTTAGCAGCCGTGTTAAAACCCATTGACGACACGCGCATGTATGAAAAGTTTGCCCTTACGCTTTGTACCGCTTATGAAGTACACATCATTGGCTTTGAAACGAGTCAACCGTTAACACCGCAAAAAAACATTCACTTTCACCCACTATTTCAGTTCACTAGGCAAGGCAACAAACGTTTGGGAGCATCTAAACAATTGCTCCATCAACTCACTGCCATTCAGCCTGACTTACTCATTATCCACGCAGTTGAGTTACTACCTGCTGCCTGTTGGTATGCTTGGAGGCATCGCATCCCCTTGTGTTATGACGTTCGAGAAAACTATTGGCGAAATATCATTTACCAACGTAATTATTCAACTGTATTCAAATGGCCTCTAGCAATTGGTATTCGGTTGCTAGAACGGCTCAGTCGACTAGTTGTGCAGCATTATTTTTTGGCAGAACAATGTTATGCCACTGAATTCAATTTTACGCATGGAAAACATACTGTATTAGAGAATAAGTTTAAACCACTAAACCCCCTCCCTATTTCTAAATCCAAAAAGAAAAACGAATTGCAGTTTGTATATACGGGTACTATTTCCAAAATCTATGGCGCACAAGAGGCTTTTAACTTAATGGAAAAATTGCGTAACAGCGGGCTCAAACTCCATTTTACCATGATTGGGAAAGTAGCCCAACAAGCATTGGGGAATTGGCTGGCACAACGCGCCCAACGATGCCCTTGGTTTACTTGGTCAGGTAATTCACAACCTGTACCTCACCCACAAATTTTAGAAGCATTACACAATGCCGACTATGCCTTATTGCCTTATCAACCCAACTTGAGTACCATCAATTGCATTCCCACCAAAATGTACGAATGCTTAGCGTTGGCAATCCCCATGGTTGTGCAAGAAAATGAATTATGGAAAAGCATTTGTACACCACATCAGGCAGCTGTCTTTATAGATTTTCCTACCGCCCAAATTGAAACGCTCAAAAACCAACTCCTGCAAGGTGCTTATTACCCGAATGGTCCGGTAGCAACTGCATTTTGGGAAGGTGCAACATTATTAGATATTGTACATGCGCTGCTCCATCCAACTCATCATACATCATAAAAAAAGTGCAGACAAGATGCCTGCACTTTTTACTAGTAGTAGTAAAAATACATGGGAATTAGAATGGATTATCTTCTGGGATGAGCACAAATCGGCAACATCCTCGATGGGGCTTTCTTCGGTTTAAATGAATAGGTGCTACGATTAACTGATTATCTTCAATGGCTAAACATTGATTGGTTAATGCTGCATGCTTAAATAAATACTCATCATTTGCGATGTATTCAATCTTCCATTCGAAATCAGCAGTATGCTCATCTAAGGCTGCCAACTCTACAGTTGTTCCAGTATGTTTGAAACATCGTTCTGGATGAGCAGCACTGGCAATCATGATATTGCCATTAATCAATCGCTTTAGTATAAACTTTTGCGAGTTTTTATCGTGCTCTGAATCAACATCTAGCACTGCTAAATCTCCATCTTTTACACTAATGACCAACGAATGGTCTTGCTGGGAGACTAGGGAAAATACCTGATTTTGTGCCTGAGATACATACGCAAGGCTGCACCACACCATACCTAAGAATAAAGTAAAAATCGATTTCATAGCGCAAATTTAGTTTGGCAAAAAGGGTGAGGAGCAAGCTTAGTTGTTCGAATTTTCCTCACCCAAATTGGTTTGTGAAACATCTATTACTAGTTAACCTATCCGTCTACTCTTGATGTCTAATTGTTATGAATATCGTTTTTTGTTTTACACTCCATTCTTCTTGGATGACTGTGAAACAAAGATGGACTGAAAAAGAAAGAAACACTAGAAACCTTACTGCCAAAAAAACGACAAGCTTCGCCTAAAAATAGCCGCAAGTCCTCTAATGCGACATTGAGGCCCTTAAATCCGACTTTTTCATTATTTTTACAATAATACAGTTGTTTGTGGGTTGTTTGGAAGAGGATAAATCGCATTATTTACTTAGAATAGTATTACGATTAATTGCTTTAAACTAACTATAAAGCAATATCAAATCAAAATAATACAATTACATCTACTCTAAGTTCTATTCTTTCTAAAATTCAATTCATGACTCTTCACACACAGCCTGAGTTTAACCAGTTTACCAATTAAACACAGTAATCTGACCATAAGTAGCCTTTACAATTCAAAAGAACTTAAAAACATTATGGGCAAACTTACATTGCATATCATTTGGATGTTGCTGTTTATCCAATTTCATGCTGGTGCGGTACCAAATATAGATAGCCTGAAGCAGGTATTACAAAGCACACCACAAGACACCAATCGGATAAATACGTTAATTCAGCTTGCCTATGCTTACAAATACGACAGCCTTTCGTTAAGTATGGCGTATGCACAAACTGCTGTTGAGTTGTCCAAGTCAATTGATGAAAAACCACATCTCATCAAGTCTTACCTATGTCAAGCCAAAGTATATGACTTTCAAGGTGATAATCTCCGTTCAGAAAGCATTGCTCGCAAAGGGCTTGTTATTGCTCGAGAAATCGAATCGGATGAGTGGATTGCCCAAATGACCAATCATGTAGGTACCGCTTTGTTGTCGCAATACAAAATGCCTGATGCCTTAACCTACTTCCATGAATCCTTGAAGTATTATGAATTATTGAATGACACAGCTAACATCTTATTGAGTTACCACTACATTGGCTGGGTCTATCATCAATTACTCATTTTTGATAAAACCTTAACATACTACGATAACGGAATTGCACTTGCCCAAAGGTATGGCGACACTACAGAGCTTATGGCAATAAAGTATGATAAAGCTTGGGTATTCTACCAGCAAGAAAATTACGCGGAAGCTTTACGGGAATTTTGGGGGCTACGGCACTTAGCACATCAATCCAGTAATAACCATGAACTAGTTAGAGCGCTATCTATGCTTGGATCAGTGTATGCTACTCAAGAACAACCCGATTCAGCCTTGTATTATTACCGACTTTGCAGTCAACTTTCTTTACAAGAGAAAGATTGGTTTGAGTTGAGTAGTAGTTATGAAGGGATAGGAGATTTATATGCTAAAAACCAGCGTGATTCGGCTAGTTATTATTACGAAAAGGCCTTAGCCATTACCCAACAACATGGCTCACCTACCATTTTAGCTTACACACAATCAAGTTTGGGAGAGTTTTGGCTACAGCAAAAACAATATGAAAAGAGTATCTACTATTTAGAACAGGCACGGACTTTCTTTCAAGAAGGAAATGATGATAGAAGCGTTGCCCAACTACTTGCCACACTTGGTGAAGTGTATTATCAACAAGGAAAGGGCAAGCTTGCTTACGAAACGTTGCGACAAGCAAAGGAATTAGAAGATTCCATTTACACCGAGGAAAATAAGGAACTATTAGAGGAAACGGAAGTACGCTATGAAGTTCGGAAAAAGGAAGAAGAAATCCTTTTACTGAATGAAGCCAATCAACTCCGCCAAGAACAAATCAGGCAACAACGGCTACTATTGATTGCTATTATAGCCATTTTAGTATTGATGATTGGTTTGGCTTTAGCTTCTTACCGAGCCTATCGACAAAAACAACGAGCTAATCGTTTATTAGAAGATCAAAATGAGGAAATTCGCCAGCAACATGCGGCAACTGAGCAGGCAAGGCGTTACATTGAACAACATGCCGAGCGTTTAAAAGAGTTGGACAGTCTGAAAACCCGCTTCTTTGCCAACGTTTCCCATGAGCTTCGCACACCTTTAACCTTAATTTTAGGTCCACTTCAACGCTTATTAGAACAAAACCAAGTAAAGGATGGAACTAAAAAAGATTTACAGCTCATGGAACGCAACAGTACCAAGTTACTTGGATTGGTAGAAGAAATTTTAGATATCTCCAAACTGGATGCTGAAAAACTGCAACTTCATGAAACCGCCACTCATGTGAGTAGTTTTATTCGAAGAATTTATGCCAACTTTGAGTCGCAAGCCCACTATTTAAGCATCAACTATAACCTGATTGAGCAAGTTCCAGAGCAACTCCATGCCTTACTTGACCAAAATCGAGTAGAAAAGATATTGAATAACTTGCTCTCCAACGCCATGAAGTTTACCCAGCGAGAAGGTACAGTGGTAGTTTCTTCTCAACTGCAAGACGGGTTCCTACAAATTATGGTGAGAGATACTGGAGAAGGCATCAGCAGTGAAGACCTTCCTCATGTGTTTGAACGTTTTTTCCAAACCAAGCATTCGCATGCAAAAGCAATAGGCGGAACAGGCATTGGCTTAGCACTATCCAAAGAGTTGGCTGAAATTATGGGTGGAAGTTTACACGTATCGAGTACCTTAGGGAAAGGCAGTACGTTTAAATTATCAATCCCATTCAAAGAAACCGTAGCGCCTCCTACAGAAATTGAGCCAATCATCCCCATTGAAATAGAAGATGCTCATAGTGAAAACTCCTCACTCATTCCAGCCAAAACCCATCGCATATTAATTGTAGAAGATAACCCCGATATGCAAGGTTATGTGGTATCGTTAATTCAACATGAGTATGCCTATGTAGTTGCAAAAGATGGAAAAGAAGCTTTAGAGATTTTGGAGCAAGAGGGGAAATCCATTGACTTGGTACTTTCTGATGTGATGATGCCTAGAATGGATGGGGTTGAGCTGCTTCAACATGTCAAATCCATTCCTGAGCTACAAAGTATCCCTTTCATCATGCTTACTGCTCGGGCTGCGCAAGAAGATAAACTCAATGCACTTACCATTGGGGTTGATGATTACTTGATTAAACCTTTCTTCCAAAATGAATTGTTGGTACGCATGCAAAACTTGCTAGCAAATTATCAAGCCAGAAAAGAATGGCAAGAATTATCAGAAGAGGAACCAGAAGACTCTATTAATCAGCAACACGAGCCCGAAAATGATGTTGCCATGTCCGAGTCTGATCAAACTTGGATTAATCAGGTGGAAAGGCAAATTAGAGAACGTATCCACCAAATTGATTACAGCATCAATTTGCTAGCCGAGCACATGCATATCAGTACGCGCCAATTCCAACGTAAACTGAAGAAAGCAACAGGAATGACTCCTGTAAAATATCAACAGGAAATTCGCCTTCAAATCGCTCGCGAGCATTTAGAATCAGGCAAGAGCAAATCGGTCAAAGAAGTTGCTTATCGTGTTGGCTTTCAAAAAGTTAGCTACTTTTCAAAGCTTTATTTAGCGCGTTTTGGGAAACGCCCTAGTGATTACTTGAAATAATAAGCGCTCGTTCAAAAACTATAGGCGAATTGAATTGGCTATTTTACTTAAGAGTTTAATCTGTTTTAGCGTGTAATATGTATAATCGTCATTTGAAGTATACATGTATTTTTCGCCTTCTAATTCGATGATTCCGCAGAGCTGGTAATATTTTTTACCACGTTTATACTCATAAATGACTTCATGACCACTCTCTTGGTACACTTTAGTTAAGTATTTTGCCAAATAGGGTTGTGTTTTTGCCTCTTTCAACTCTTCAAAGCTTAGCTTGGTGAGTTTGATGTATAAGTCATTTAGGCCAAAACCTTTTCGGATTTTCACGGTCAAAATGTGCTCTCCCAAAATGTTTCGCGTGGATGTTTGGAGTCCCATTTGGTTATCAGACACTTCAGCCTCTTCAGGAAGTTCGATGCTAAATTGAAAGCCATATTCATCAAGGTTAATGCGTTCACTGTCTTGAGCGAGTAGGGGAAAACACACCGTGAAGAATAGAATTAGTTGGATAGATGCTTTGGTTAGAATAGATTTCATACGCTTTAAGATGATGGTAAAGTTTTGGTTTTATTGATCGTATCTTATTAACAAAATAAGCTATTTTTAGCCAAAAAGCGGCTTTCTTGTAAGTTTGCTTCCTGTTTGGTGTAAAAACAAACACCCTAAGCCCAAAACCATACCTGCGTTGCAATAATCCCGCGCATCCCTCTTCAAAAGCGTGTGTGATATCTAAGGTATTTTATAACATAATATACGAAAAACTGGCAAGACGAATTCATTTCTTGCCTTTAAGCAGTTAACCAAAAATTGAGTAGCTGCTGTGTGTTATTTCTAAGTATCGTGACTTATGACATACTTTTCGATAGCACTATCTATATTTAAGCACCCGCTCAAAATAAATAAGGAGCGAGAAAGCTCCTTGTCACAAATAAGAATTAAGAAAATAAATGAAAAATCCTCTAATTAATGATTAAACTGAAGTAAGTTAATCTGATAAAACTTTGTGATCGTTTTATCCACCAACTTTAATAGTTGATCGCTTAACTCATCCTCATCAGTAATGGTATGGAAAAAATGACCTTCAGCCCTAAAATCGGGGAGTAAGTGCATGAGTACACGCTGCCATGCAAAAGGGTTATTTAATTCATCCGTAAGCCAAGTGCGAATTTCACCAACTTTCATAGTTATACAGGTTTTTGGTTTAGTATTTTGCAATTATTCCAAAAAAAATAAATAAATGTTGTTTTGTAAATATATCAATTATCACCTTTCCCTACAAGAGCGAAATTTACTTTATTACGTAATTTATAGTGAACAAATGTAAAGACTAAACCCTCACGTAATCAACCCGTTGTAAACTAACCAATATGTATACCAGCAATTCTCACTTTGTAAAAAATACTTGTTATTCTGCAAAAAAAGGACTTTT
>JBMYQA010000183.1:0-12017 GCA_049600855.1 Flammeovirgaceae bacterium
ATGAGGATAAATTAGCCATTTTAAACTGAAGGTTTAAATTTTAGACAACCTCTATAACTGAATAGTATTATATTTGGTTATGGGAGTGTTTGAATTTTAATAGGTATAAGTTGAGATTTCTAAGAACTAGCATATTAATCGTTTTTCTGTTCAGTATTGGGGCATGCCAACAAAAGGCACATGAAACACCGAAAGCCGAGCAAGGAGCGATTGATTTTTCTTCGTGGAATTTTAACCAGAAAGGAATTGCCACATTAAATGGTCAATGGAGTTTTTATTGGAAACAAGCTGTCAGTCGTGTTTCTCAGTTGCAAGAGTTTGCTGAAAAGGACTTTTGTGATGTGCCAGGTTATTGGACAGAAGAGCTTGCGGAAGGAGCTTTTCATGAGTCAAAAGGATTTGCCACGTATCATTTAAAACTCAGTTTACCCGATGTTGAGCAAACTTATTTCTTAAAAGTAAATACGGTTTTTTCGTCCTATTCGCTTTGGGCAAATGGGCAGAAACTAGCTGAGGTGGGGGTAGCAGGAACTACTGATGAAGCTACAAAGTCCAAATTTAAAACACAGTTAGTAAAGCTTCCGCAGCAAAAAGAAATCCATCTTTTTATGCAAGTTGCCAGTTGGGAACACCGAAGAGGTGGGGGAATAGAATCGGCCATTTATCTTGGGCTAGAGCATCAAATTAGAGCACATTGGTTACGAAATTTTATCACTGAACTTGGTGTTTTTGTGTTTGTTTTTGCCGTTTCCTGCTACTTACTGGCGCTATACTTTTTCCATCAAAAACAAAAAGGCTATTTGCATGTTGCGCTTTTTGGACTTTTTGGGGTAATTCACTTCTTATGCACAGGAGAGATGGTAATTCAAGAATTGATGGATCACTTTCCTTACTTCCTAAATCAGCGTTTAAGGTATATTGGCGGGTTTTTGAGTATTGGATTTATCTTATTGCATGTAAATTCCACATTTGTAGAAACGAGATCGAAGTGGCTGAAACTTGGATTTTATGTACTGCTTGCCATGAGTATAGCCGTGCTGCTGATGCCCTTTGAGTGGGGATCTTATTTAGCCCCCGTATTTCATGTTTTGGCTACGCCACTCACCTTTTATTGTTTGGTAATTGTGGTAAAACGAAGCTTACAAAAAGATACTGCTGCCAGAATTATCCTGATTGGTGGACTGCTTGTTTTTGCTACCATGATTCATGCTTTTTTGGTATTTAATAATATTATTGATGGATTCCTCTATCATAAAATTGGCTATGTATTATTTATTGTTTTTCAGATTGTCGCTTTAGCCTATGAGCACCAACAAGCTCATAAGGCTTCTGAACAATTGGCAGCGGAGTTGGCTGTATTAAATAAGGGTTTAGAAGAGAAAATTACCGAACGCACACTCAAACTCGAAGAACACCGCGAACAACTCGAAGCCGCAAATGAACAATTGCAAGCATTGGATCAGGCCAAAAATAGATTTTTTGCCAATATCTCTCATGAATTAAGAACGCCGCTTACGCTGATTATGGGAGGGATGAATCGACTGCGGCAAAAAGTATTAATGGGCAAAAAGTTGGAGAAAGAAATAGATCTGACCACCAAGCACACGCGCTTGCTCCATCAATTGATTGATCAACTATTGGACATCACCAAGCTCGAATCGGGTAAAATGGAGCTGAAACTCACCCAAGAACCTGTTATTCTGCTGCTCAAAAGCTACTTGTTTTCTTTTGAATCACTCACCATCCCCAAAAATATTCAATTGCACTTCACAAGTAATGTACCAGCGTATCAGGCAAAAATAGATCGGAATGCACTTGAGAAAATCGTGTATAACTTATTATCAAATGCGTATAAGTTTACACCTGATGGCGGAAGTATTTACTTAGATGTTCAGATTAATGAGGGGCAACTGCAAGTGAGGATAAAAGACACAGGAATTGGTATTCCCGAAGATCAGCTACCTCATGTATTTGATCGGTTTTATCAAGTAGATCAATCCTTTAGTAAGTCACACGCAGGCACAGGGATAGGACTGGCATTGGTGGATGAACTAGTTGCATTATTGCATGGAACCATCGCAGTGCAAAGTGAACTAGGGGTAGGAACTACTTTTTTGTTCACCATTCCTGTAGGTGAAAATAGGAGGGAAGAAGCGTCCATAACAGCTATGCCTGAAATAAATAAACCCATTGTTGATGTTCCTCCCTCCACTAGTGAGGATAAACAGCGTACAAGCAATTCAGAAAAACCGTTACTTTTAATTATCGAAGACCACCCTGATTTGCGCCAGCTCATAACCGAAGAGCTACATGCCGACTATGAGGTGCTGCAAGCTGCTGATGGAAAAGAAGGCGTAAAAAAAGCACTCGAAGCCATTCCCGATTTGATCATTAGTGATGTGATGATGCCTCAAAAAAATGGCTATGAACTGTGTGAACAACTCAAACAAGACAAACGAACGAGTCATATTCCAATCATTTTATTAACTGCTCGTGTAGCTCAAGAAAACAAGCTGCAAGGTTTGGAAGTGGGTGCCGATGATTACCTCCCCAAGCCCTTTGATTCGAAAGAGCTAATGATTCGGGTAAAAAACTTAATTGAAGGCAGAAAGCTATTGCGGGAACGCTTTGCCACCAAACAAGAAATTTTGGTATACAAGCCCAATGAAATAGCGCAAAATGCTACCGATGAACGTTTCTTAGAACAGCTCTATGAAGTGCTAGAAACACATGCGGGTGAAGAAACATTTGGAACAGAACAATTGGCAGCGCACTTGGGATTAAGTAAACGTACCCTGAATAGAAAATTGAAAGCCATGCTCGATTCTTCGGCCAATAAAATCTTGCAAAACTTTCGTTTACAACGAGCGAAAGATTTATTGCAAAATCAAACCTTACAAGTGAAAGAAATTGGGTATATGGTTGGCTTTGCCAGTGCAACTTATTTTAATAAATGTTTTCGCGATAAGTTTGGCCTCACCCCTAAAGAATATCAAAAAAAGACCCTTGAAAACCTGTAATCAATGATTTTGGCCTAAATTTTAAAGTGTTTTGTCAATTTTTTCTATCCCCTAAACCTGCGCAATGCCTTCCTTTGTAGCTGTACGAATTGCTACAATACACCAAGCCTAAAACCTTTCTTCAACTAAAGATATTATACCAACTTTTCAAGCTTTATGGTTTTCCATATCGCTTGATTTGAATTTTATGTTCATCTCATTTTACAAATGAACATTTCCCGACGGTATCCTTAACAGCAAGCAGTCAATCAGTTAAAAAATCAGTAAATAAACATGTTACAACAAATCGGTATGTTGGGCTTACTTTTATGTTTTACCCTAAACGTAAGCGCACAAAATGAGTTCATTACAACTTGGCGAACGACAACAGCCAGTGAGTTAATTACAGTTCCAACAACAGGAACAGGCTATCACTACGACATCGACTGGGGGGATGGAACCATCGAAACAGGATTAACAGGGTCGGCTTCACATACCTATACTTCCGCAGGAACTTACACGGTGAAGATCTCAGGAGATTTTCCTCGCATTTATTTTAATAATAGTGGGAGTAGAACAAGAATACAAACCATCGAACAGTGGGGAAACATTGCCTGGACAAGCATGGCAAAGGCATTTAAAGGATGTAACAAGCTCATTAGTAATGCTACAGATGCTCCTGATTTAACCAATGTGACCAGCCTAGAGGGCATGTTTGAGAATACACATGTATTCGAGGGCAATTTAAGTAATTGGAATGTAAGCACCATTACCAACATGGCTTTCATGTTTGAGGATGCTCGCGCATTCAATGGCAACATTTCTACTTGGGATGTGAGTAATGTGGAAGATTTTTCCGTCATGTTTAAAGGGGCAGAGACCTTTAATCAAAATATAAGTGCTTGGAATACCAGTAAAGGGCGCTACCTCGATAACATGTTCAATGGCGCAGCGGCATTTGATCAAAATGTGAGTAGTTGGAATGTGGCTAGCGCAGAAAATATGGAGTCCATGTTTGAGGGAGCCACAGCGTTTGATCAAGACTTAGGAAATTGGGAGGTGTCGAACGTTATGGTGATGGAAAATATGTTAGACAATACGGGACTTTCACTTCAAAATTATGACAATACCCTGATCGGTTGGTCGGCCTTAACCCTTCAAACTGGTGTAACGCTTGGTGCAAGCGGGTTAAGTTATTGCAACGGTTCCACCGCACGACAAGCCCTCATCAATAACTTTAGTTGGACCATTTTGGGAGATATAAACGATTGCCCAAAGCCTTTCATTACGACTTGGCAAATCACCGCTGCTGGTGAGTCGATTACCATTCCCACACAAGGTGCGGGGTATAGTTATGAGGTAGATTGGGGCGATGGAACGGTGGATACTGGATTTACGGGAGATGCTACCCATACCTACGCTACTGCTGGTACATATACTGTGGAAATCTCGGGTGACTTTCCTAACATTTATTTTAATAACAGTGGCGATAAAAATAAAATAGTAAGTGTAGAACAGTGGGGCGATATCAGCTGGTCTAGCATGCAACGGGCTTTTGAAGGATGTACAAACCTAGTCGTTAACGCTACCGATGCCCCCGACTTGAGTGCTGTAACGAGCTTAGCCCGTATGTTCAAAAGCTGTAGCGCTTTCAATCAAGATATAAATCATTGGGATGTGGGTAACATCACCAATATGAGCAATACTTTTGAAGATGCCACTGCGTTTAATCAACCTTTGCAGAGTTGGAATGTGAGCAGTGTAAGAAATATGCGCTACCTCTTTTCTGGTGCTACTAAATTCAATCAGCCCCTCAATGCTTGGGATGTGAGTAAGGTGCAAACGATAGAGTATGGTTTTGCAAATGCATCTGATTTTAATCAAGATCTAAACAATTGGAACACAGCCAGCTTCACAAGCATGTATAATCTATTTTATCATGCAAGTGATTTTGATGGTAATATTTCTACTTGGGATGTAAGTAATATCGTAAATATGGCCAGTGTATTTTCGGGAGCTAGTGCCTTTAATCAGAACATCGGAAGTTGGAATACCAGTAATGTGATTACGATGGAAGATATGTTTAGAGATGCTTCATCTTTCAATCAGAATATTGGCAGTTGGGATGTCGGCAATGTGTTTAATTTAGACGAACTATTTAACGGAGCCCTTGCATTCAACCAAGATATCAGTAGTTGGAATGTGGAAAAGGTAACTTCCTGCATGCAGACCTTTGCGAATGCAGATGCTTTTAATCAGGACCTCAGTAATTGGAATGTGAGTGCAGTACAGGATATGGCGAATATGTTTTTGGGTGCAGATGCTTTTGATCAAGATTTGGGTGGTTGGAATATTTCTAGTGTAACTACGATGAGTGGGATGTTTGGTGCTACTAGTCTGTCGGCACTCAATTACGATAATACATTGATTGGTTGGTCGGCATTGAGTTTACAGAATAATGTGGTTTTAGGAGCGAGTGGCCGTCACTATTGTTCGGCCTCAGCAGAGCGGCAAAGCCTCATTACCAACTTTGGTTGGACGATTAACGATGCGGGGCAAAGTTGTACGGCGGGTGCTTTTATCACCACTTGGGAAACTACTACAACGAATGAAACCATCACCATTCCGACTAATATTTCTTACACCTATGCGTATACGGTAAACTGGGGCGACGGCACCGTTGAAAATGGTTTTACAGGTGATGCTACCCATACCTATGCCACGGCAGGAACCTATACGGTTGAAATCCTTGGCGATTTCCCAGCCATTTCCTTCAATAACGGTGGCGACAAAGCTAAAATCTTGACCATCGAACAATGGGGAATCACAGCATGGCGCTCCATGTCTCAGGCTTTTTATGGGTGTGCTAACTTAACCAGTAATGCGACAGATCAGCCCGATTTGAGTAATGTGACGGATATCGGAGCGATGTTTCAAGGTGCCAGCAGTTTCAACAGCCCGATCAACCATTGGGATGTGAGCAATATCCAAACGATGTCCTCCATGTTTCACGATGCTACTAACTTCCATCAAGACCTCGATCAGTGGAATACCAGCAACTTGCGTGCAATGGAATGGATGTTTGCCAATGCGACCAATTTTAATGGAAATATTGCTACTTGGGATGTGAGTAAAGTAAAAGATTTCTCTTACGTGTTTCACCAAGCCTCTTCCTTTAATGGAGACCTCTCCAATTGGAATGTTTCATCAGGCAACAATATGGAAAGCATGTTTCGCAATGCAGATGTCTTCAATAGTGATGTTACGGCTTGGAATGTGGCTAATGTAACGACAATGCGTAGCATGTTTCGGGGTGCTGATCGTTTTAATCAAAACCTCGGAAATTGGGATGTGCAAAATGTTTCGTTGATGAGCCATATGCTCAATAGTACAGCACTTTCGATTGCGAATTACGATAGTACCTTAATGGGCTGGTCGGCTCAAACCTTACAAAATGGGGTTGTTTTAAGAGCAAACAATAGCAATTACTGCGCTTCTTGGGCAGAACGCCAAGCCCTCATCACGAATTTTGGTTGGACGATTTACGATGCAGGACTAGACTGTTCGACCACGGCTTTTATTACTACTTGGGAAACCACTAGTGCGAGCGAATCGCTGACCATTCCCACAAATTCGTTTTTTACAAACTACAACTATGTAGTAGATTGGGGCGATGGCACGGTAGAAACAGGACTGACGACCGATGCTACCCATACCTATGCCAGTGCGGGTACATATACGGTAGAAATTTCAGGCGATTTCCCCGCCATTTATTTCAACAATGGTGGGGATCGGGCAAAAATTCGTTCGATTGAGCAGTGGGGAACCACGGCTTGGCAAAGTTTCGACAGCGCATTTTATGGGTGCTCAAACATGACTGACCAAGCTACTGATGCACCAGATTTGTCCTTGGTAACCAACATGCGAGCGGCTTTTCGTGAATGTAATGCGTTTGATGGCAATTTGAGCAATTGGGACATGACAAATGTGGCAGATTTGACTAATATGCTCGATAATTGTGGCTTATCAACTGAAAACTACGACAAACTTCTCATCGCTTGGTCGATGCAATCGGTTAGGAATAACTTAAACTTAGGCGCTTCGGGCTTAGCCTATTGCGTATCGGAAATAGAACGCCAAAAATTAATTGACGATTTTGGCTGGACGATCACTGATGCAGGCTTTAGTGGCTGTCCAACTACCAAGTGGGATGGCAGTACTTGGGATAATGGAACGCCTCATACAGGAGTAGTCGCACTCATTGAAAGCTATTACGATACCTACATTGATGGCGCACTAGCAGTAGGTGATTTGATCGTGAGCGCTGGTAATACCCTAACCATCCGAGGCGATAGCACAGCTACAGTTGATGGGAATTTACTGAATTACGGGGCTATTGTAATACAAGATACGAGCGCTTTGGTACAAACCTTAGTCGCTCCAAGTAATTCAGGATCAGGCACATACACGGTAGAAAAAGAATCCAGCACCTTTCAGGAAATCTTTAACTATTGGTCGTCGCCAATTCAAAATACTACCATTACGCAAACTTTTGCGGCTACAGGCCAATCCTTTTATGAGTTTGACGCAGTAAATCAAGCATGGCAAACAGCAGATAAAAATGCAGTATTATCGGCAGGGCAGGGCTTTGCGGCTACAGGAGTTGCTGCAACTAGTGGAGGCCTCATTACCCGCAGTTTTTCAGGGAATGCAGGATTCCATTCAGGTACCATCACCGTCAGTCCTGAATTTGACGGAACGCCTGGTGACCCCAATACCAACTGGAATTTGGTGGGTAATCCATATCCATCAGGGTTAGATGCGGTACAGTTTTTAACCGATAACAGTGGGGTAATCGAAAATGCGGTTTACCTGTGGAGCTCAGATGGAACCGATTACCTGTCGAGCCAATCCGATTATGCCACCATGAATGCGGCAGGAACGGTAAATGCAGGAGGAAGTGGTGTTGCCCCTTCATCAGCAACAATTTCTTCGTGCCAAGGCTTCTTTGTACAAACCTTAGCTTCAGGAGACATCACCTTCCAAAATAGCCAACGCATCAGCACGAACAACACCTTTATGCGAACAGCTCAAACAGGTGCGCGTGCATGGGTATCCGTGACTTTGGATGATCAAATTTCAAATGAAATCCTGCTCGGCTTCTTCGAAGATGGGGCATGGGAAAAAGATCGCTACGATGCAGCCAAATTATCAGGAAATGCCCATCTTTCCTTCTACAGCCAATCCGCTTGTACGGGCGAAAAACCTTTCGCCCCAACACCTTGCCCATTTGAAATGGACAATAAAAAATGGGCCATCCAAGGCTTTCCGCCTCTTGACGCAGCAGAAGCAACTATCCCATTAGGATTAGAAGCCAACACCGCAGGGAAATATAGCTTCTCCATCAATCATTTAGCCAATTTCCCCGCAGCTACTGAGCTTTATCTCTACGATGCGGAAACGGAAAGGCTAATCAATTTGCATGAACAAAGCTATACCCTTGAATTGGCTGAAGGAACATATGAAAATCGCTTTTATTTGCGAACGATCCCTACTCAAGTGACTAATCTAGGTCAAGAACTAGATGATATCGGCATTACAGCCTATGCTTATCAATATCAAATTCACATTCAGTTTGATGACCAAGCGGCAGCGAAATCGAGCATCGGAATCTTTGACATCTCTGGCAAGCTGATTCAAAAGCGAGCGCATGAACATCAATTGGATGTAGTCATTCCAGTTGTTCAAACAGGTGTTTACATCATTCGAATAGAAAATAAGCAGGGCGTATGGAGTAAAAAGCTTTTAATGAACGAATACCGCAACTGATAACTACCGAAATATTATTATACCTTATCATCAGGCTTTGTAGATTCTGCATAGCCTGATTTTATCGTTAAAGCGATAAGGTATTATACCTTTAAGTTAAGCGATATGCACAGCTGCTTGGTTTATATTTTGCACCTTCCACATCTTGCGCAGGATTCAATTTGGTCGTAGTTGTTACATTTTAAGCTATCTTTGTTCCGCAAAATACTAAACAGCTCATTTTGCTCCTTAATAATGGGTTTGAAAATCATTTTATAAGAAAACCCTTTTGGTAAAACGAAGGTTTTGGAAATAGAAGGAGTCTTACAAGTAGAAATTAGTATCGGTATAATTAATGAACATAACTTATAGCTTTTTAAAACGAACATGGGTGCATCAATTCAAATTAGTTGGATTCATGTTGCTATTATGTGCCTGCAGTATTCAACATAAGGACTATCCTAAAGTGCAAAATGGATTGCTTGATGCCAGAGATTGGGATTTTCAAGCTCAAGGTTTACTAAAACTAGATGGCCATTGGAGTTTTTATTGGGATCAGCTGATTAAAGATCAGTCGGAAATTAATCGGTTAAAAGCTACTGATGGAACCTGTAATTTGATTGGGTTTTGGACGGAAGAGGTGACCGAAGGAACACTTTTTGAACAGAATGGGGTAGCGACTTACCACCTTAAAATACTTTTACCAGATACGGTTAATGCCTACTTTCTTAAGATTAATACGGTTTTTACAGCCTACGAGCTTTGGGGAAATAATAAACTACTGACAAAAGTTGGTGAAGTCGGGCGTAGCCCTGAAATGACCGTAAATAGTTTTCAAACCCAATTAGTCAAACTACCTGTTGACCGAGAAATTGATTTGTTTTTACAGATTGCCAGCTGGGAACACCGGAGAGGGGGAGGCGTGTCAGATTCCATTTTGATGGGTACAGAAAAACAAATAAGAACTAGTTGGGTGAAAAATTATACCCGCCAATTGTTGTCATTTATGCTCATCGTGACCCTTGGTATCTTTCTAATTTTACTCTATTTTTTCTATCCGAATAAAAGCTATTTATACCTTGGTTTATTTGCTGTATTAGGATCACTTCGGATAATAAGTATCGATGAAATCGTGATTCAAGAGTTGTTTGAACAAACCCCTTATTTTATTAATCAACGCCTTCGGTACCTTGGCTTTTTTGCAAGTGTAGGCTTTGTGTTACTTTACGTTGATCATGAGTTTTACCAATTTTCAAATAAATATTTTAGATTTGGTACAAAAGTCTTACTCCTATTTAGTCTAGCCATACTGATCATTCCCTTTAGGTGGTCTTCCTATTTATCTCCTTATTTTCAAGTGTTTTCCGTTCCACTTGCGGCTTATGGGCTATATATTGGTGGACGTGTAATCATAAAAGGCGGGAGGAAAGCGTGGTTTTTGTTAGTGGGCGGAGGGATTATTTTTTTAACAACAATTCAATACATACTGTATGCGAATAATCTATTAGAAGGAACACTATACCATAACTTTGGCTTTATCGCTTTTATTATATCACAAGCATTAGCGTTAGGTTTAAATAATCGCAGTGTGTATATGCGATCCAATCAACTAGCAGAAGAGTTGATCAAACTGAATCAAAACTTAGAGCATAAGGTAAAACAGCGTACTGCTACCATACAAGAACAGAGTGAAGAGCTTCGCGTTCAGCACGATCGCATTATTGAACAGGCCGATAAACTTCGATTATCTAATGAACAATTACAAGCGTTAGATCAAGCCAAAACACGGTTTTTTGCCAATATCTCCCACGAGCTGCGTACGCCTTTAACGTTAATTCTAGGTATTACCAAGCGTTTGAAAGCACAATTAATAGGTAAACTTAACTTAGAAGAAGTGGCTTTAATAGAAAAGCACAGTCACTTACTCCATCAATTAATTAATCAATTATTAGATATCACCAAGTTGGAGGCGAAGGAGATGAAACTAAAACTCCAAAAAGTGCCTATTATCAGCTTGCTTAAGAGTTATTTAGCTGCTTTTGAGTCATTGGCAGCTTCAAAGAATATTCAATTGAGTTTTACGAGTAACTTAACAACGTATGAAACACTTGTTGACAAACAGGCACTGGAAAAAATTAGCTACAATTTATTGTCGAATGCCTTAAAGTTTACGCCTGATGGTGGGCAAGTGAGTCTTGATGTTGCCGTAGAAAAAGCGTTTATTCAAATGACCGTAAAAGATACGGGAATAGGCATTCCAGCAGATCAACTTCCGCATATTTTTGATCGTTTTTATCGAGTGGATCAAGGAGTAAATAGAAGCTATGAGGGTACAGGCATTGGCTTAGCGCTCGCAAAAGAACTAGTAGTGCTCCATAAAGGGAATATACGCGTGGAAAGTGAAGAGGGAATGGGAACGCGTTTTATCATTACGCTACCCATACAAAACACTCAGACAGCAGGAGAAACAACTGTTCAAGCCAATGAAAGGGCAGAGCTTTCTCCCATGATAGCAACAGAGGTTTTGCAAACCTTGGTTGATGATGCGACTGATCGTGCTAAAAGCGATAATAAACAGCAGGAAACCGTCATTCTAGTGGTGGAAGATCATCCTGATTTGCAAGCTTTTATAAAAGCTGGGTTAAGTGATTACCAAATTATACAAGCATTTGATGGTGAAGCGGGAATTCGTAAAGCCATCGAACATTTACCCGATCTCATTATTAGTGATGTGATGATGCCGCATAAAAGTGGTTATGAGTTGTGCGAACACTTAAAAAAGGATGAGCGAACGTGTCACATTCCCATCATACTGCTCACTGCACGTGCCGAAAAAAGTGATAAATTACACGGACTCCAGCTTGGGGCTGATGATTACCTCGCCAAACCTTTTGATCAACAAGAACTAGAAATTAGAATAGAAAACCTCATTCAAACCCGTAAAGTCTTACAAAAACACTTTGCCGAAAAAGTGGATAACATGCTATACACACCTAAGGAAGTAAGTTTAACTTCAGCTGATGAGTTATTTGTCAAAAAAGTATTTGACATTACAGCTGAACATTATGGAAATACAGAATTAAATGTAGAAAAGCTGGCTAGTTTGATGCATGTAAGCACGAGACAATTGAGTAGGAAGATCAAAGCCATATTAGGGTATGCTCCTTCAAAACTGTTGCAAAACTTTCGCCTGCAAAAAGCAAAAGAACT
>JBMYQA010000184.1:0-12002 GCA_049600855.1 Flammeovirgaceae bacterium
ATCATCTATTTTGTGATGTTAGCAGACCTGATTCCTGACTTTATCCCATTTTTAGGATTTTCAGATGATGCCTTAATCATTGCATGGGTATATAATTCGGTTCGCAAAGACTTAGAGGCATTTGAAGAGTGGGAAAATACCTTTGCTGTGGAGCTGGAAGACTAACCCATTGCTATGAAATAGATAAGAGGGTAAAAAGAATCGTTCTTTTTACCCTTTCTTTAATCAATGCGTTCCATGATGAAGTTGATTAGCGAAAATCCTCAAAAGTTTTAATAGTTGTATTTACCGTACCAGAGATCTTTCCTTCTCTCAATACTTTGGTATTAGGAATTAACTTTGAAGGTTGTTTTTCGCAGGTTGCTCTCCTTGACAAACAATTGGTAATAAATTCACCTGAAAACTCTAAAACCACTTTGTTTTTATCTAAATGCTGGAGGTATACTTGGCCTGAAAAACCTTGAGACTCTTCGTTTAAATTCGCATCAGTATAATAGATTTCATAATAAGTAGGAGCTTCTTTCATATCATCAGCCGAACTCATCTCATCTACTGCGGGCATCGCATCATTCATTAATCCTTCGCCTAACTTTTGAAGTTCGTCTAAGGCTGCCATATCACCAGCTGCTGCTCGTTTAGACAATTCTTTGATTTGTTCCTCTTTACTCTTCTTTTTGGCGGCAACGGCTTTTCCTTTATTGGTATCCATGGATTTACTTTTGGCATTTACCATATGGTATTCACCTAAATTTTGTTGGATGGTGCTCGTGGTGATGATCACACTATCGGATGGTTTGATGGGAAAAGTGTAGCCATTCTGAAATGTTAGCGTAACGTTTAAAAATAAGCCTTTTCGGCCTTCTTGCCCATCTCTTTCAGGATCATCAACTAGCGTTTCAAACTCGGCTAACCGAAGTGTAATCGCCTCCTGATTAATGGTGACTTCTAATACTTCACAATTTTGAAATCGGTTAATTTGACCGTTATTAACTTGAATCTGAGCCTGTGCGTTAGAAATCATGAAGAAACTTAGGAGCAAGCTACCAAGGAATGATTTGATCTGAACCTTTGTGTTTACCATAATTAGACTAATTTTAACTACCTAAAAACTAATGACAAAACGAAAGATAATAGCTAATATTTTTAGTATTAATGGTCTCTACTAAAGTTCTTTTATTTACACAGTTTTATCATGGATATTTTATATAAAGAACTTGCTAACATTAGGAACTGAGCGGAACTAATCAGGTTAGTATCGTTCATGAACTATTGATAAACGATGATGTATGAAGGATAGCGCGAATCATCAATGTTCAGAATTAATAAATTACTTAACCAATTTATAATCAATAGGTTGTTACTCCTTAGGTCAATAATCAATCAATATCTGATTAAAAACATCTTCAATCGTTACGTTTTGGTAAAGGATTGCTGTAAATTTGCACGTTAATTCCAAAAAGACCCATTTTAGGCACATGATGGAAGATATTGCCAACTTCATAGAAACGCATAGTATTACAGAGATTAAAGAGAGTGGAAAAGAGTTGTTTCAGAACCGACAGCGCCTGCAGTTTGTCAACTATGAAGACAACCGTTTAGAATTAAAAGTGAAAGATAGTGATTCAGATTTCTGGCACGATACTAAAATTCGTGTGATGAATGGCGATCATATAGAATCTGAATGTACCTGTTCTTATAGTGGCGATGGCATGTGTGAGCATCGAGTGGCGGCGTTACTGTATTTAGCAGATTACCTCAAAAGAATGCCTAAGTTGCGGGCTTTAAATGGGAATAAAACCTATAATCAGTCCAATGTAACGGTAAAGCTCAGTTCCTTTAATGAGGATGCAATTCTGGCATTTATTGCTCGCCATAACTACCAAGCAGCAAAATACATCGCACGTAATAGGCGCTGCATCATCAATCGAGGGAATAATAATGATGTCAGTTTTACACTCGACTATAATGGAGAGCGTTTAAACATGAACTTTGTTCGAGAGGGCGATCAGGTGAAAACCTCATGTGATTGTGGGCGAGAAACGAGGGAACCACTCTGTATTCATAAAGCTGGAGCATTATTACAGTTTTTTTATGAAGATGGAGAAGATGCTTTTTTCGGTTTGCAAAACTTTGACGATAAGAAAAACGAATTATTAGCCACATATGGTTATTCCTTAGCCGATGAAGGGGTCGATCAACTATTCAAGTTTCGCTTAGAGAAAGGCGAAATGGTGGTGGAACCTACAGATAACTCGATTCTACGTCTTGATGGAAATGACATTGTAGATAGTTTTAACTTTAATCGAGTAGGGAAGGCATTAACAACCGCATCTTCGCAGTTATTTCGATCTAATCAGAATGATATGAAGGGGATGGCCTTGGGCTATTTCCTTGAACTGAATCCATCAGAAAGCATATTGCCTTTCAAAATCATCCCGTTTAGGGGAAAACTCAATAAGGATGGCAACCGATTTACTTCAGGCATTTCGCAAATGCAATACGGATTTGACTTTTCCTATTTTGCCTTGATGGATGAGCAGGATAAGAAAATCTTTGAGTATTCAGAAAAGCTCGATGAAGATCAGCTGATTGCCATGTTACAAAAACAAGGTTTCGAGTTTACTGGCTACTATTGGGAAACAAAAAAACGGGGAGGCTTCACCGAAGAAGGTCAGCAATTGCTCAATGAGTATTTGGTCAGCATTTATCGTCCAATTTTCCGAGCCTTGCAAGACAAAATGATTTTCTATTCGGCAGATGAGGAATTTCGAGTATCTTCATTAAGCAAGCTAGTACTGCACAATCAAACAGTTCATCCTGCTTTTGTATTGACCGAAGATGAGGATGATCTCATTTTAGATGTATCATTAATGGTAGGAGAGGAGTTGATTCCTGCTAAACAGGTGATGTACACCTATCCGATGGCATTAATGACGCAACAACACATGTACCCCATCAATAACCCCAAGGATTTTCAAGCGGTTGAGCTAGCGGTAAAACATCCGACCATGCGGGTACGAAAAGTGGGTAAGGATTCTTTCATTAAGCATGTGATCTTACCGCTACTTCAAAACTATCCTGTCGATATTCAAATAGATTTAGACATCCAGGATATTGATGGAGTAGAACCTGAGGCGAAACTCTATTTGGGTGAACAAGACAATTACCTGTCGTTAACCCCTGTTTTTGAATATGGTGAGCAGCAAATTACGCATGATCAGTTGCAAGATTTGGTATTTCATTCTGGTAATGAAATATTTCGAATGAAACGCGATTACGATTATGAGGAAGAAATGGTAAACATTTTAGCTGCTACGCACGAAGATTTTATTAAGGAAGGGCCCATTTTTTATTTGGATGCCAATAAAGTACTTCAACACAATTGGTTCTTCGATATCTTTGATTACCTCCGCGAAAAGGGCTATGAAGTTTATGGCTTTAAAGAGCTGAAAAACTTCAGGTACAGTCCGCATAAGCCTGTAACGGAGTTCAGTATAAAATCGGGAATCGACTGGTTTGATTGCCAAATTACCATTCGCTTTGGCGACCAAATTGTAGAGCTGAAAGATATTCGCAAAGCCTTACTCAAAGACGAGCATTATGTGAAGCTAGGAGATGGTACTTTAGGAGTTCTTCCTGAAGATTGGATTAGAAAATACGGTACCATCTTAAAACTAGGAAACGTTAATAAGGATGAATTGCAGCTTTCTAAGCTCCATTTCTCCATTATAGACGAGATGTATGAGGAGATTGACAATGAGCAAGTCTTAATGGAAATTGCCGATAAGAAGCGTAAATTGCGTGATTTTGAAAAAATTCAAGTGATTCAACCTTCGGATAAGGTAAAAGCGACCTTGCGTGATTACCAGAAATCGGGATTGAATTGGCTCCATTTCTTGAATGAGTTTGGCTGGGGAGGCTGTTTAGCAGATGATATGGGATTGGGTAAAACCCTACAAACATTGGCATTTATCCAATCACTTAAAGATAAAAATCCTGCCGTTTGTTGCTTAGTTGTAGCACCTACCAGTTTGATGTTCAACTGGTCAAATGAGATTGATAAGTTTACGCCTGATTTGAACTACATTGTTCATCATGGTACTTCGAGAACGGATAACCTTTCGGAGTTTTATCAATACAATGTCGTATTAACAACCTACGGAGTAGTGGTTCGGGACATTGAGCACATGAAAGACATTCAGTTTGATTACGTGGTACTTGATGAATCCCAAGCCATCAAAAATGTGACTTCTAAGCGTTACAAAGCAGTGTCTTTATTACAAGCAGCCAATAAATTGGTATTGACTGGTACGCCTGTAGAAAATAATACCTTTGAGTTATTTGCCCAGATGAATTTTATTAATCGAGGCATTTTAGGGCCGCAAGAGTTTTTTAAGCAGGAATATGCTAATCCAATTGACCGAAAGGGCGAAACCAATAAAGTGGTTGAACTCAAGAAAATCGTCTATCCATTTATCCTGCGAAGAACCAAAGAGCAAGTAGCCAAAGACCTTCCAGATAAATTAGAAACGGTGCTTTATTGTGAGATGAACACCAAGCAGCGCAAGGTGTATGATGCGTACAAAAACTTCTACCGCGACAAAATTTTGGATTTGATTGAGGAACAAGGTATCCAAAAGTCAGGGGTATTTATTTTAGAAGGCTTGCTTCGATTGCGACAAATTTGCGATTCTCCTGCCTTGGTGAAAAGCACTGGGCCAGAAGCACATACAGAAGAGTCTGTGAAGTTGAACGAGTTAGGCAACCATGTGCAAGAGGTGGTAAGTGGACATAAAGTCTTAATTTTCTCACAATTTGTAGGCATGCTCAATCTAATTCGGAAACAGATGGAGCGAAAGGGAATAGAGTATTCTTATTTGGATGGTCAAACTAGAAATCGCGAAGAAGTAGTCGCAGATTTCCAAACGAATCCAGATAAGCGTGTATTTCTGATTAGCCTCAAGGCTGGTGGAGTAGGATTGAATCTCACTGCAGCGGACTATGTATTCTTAGTTGATCCGTGGTGGAACCCTGCTGTAGAACAACAAGCCATTGACCGAACACATCGCATTGGGCAAACGCAGAATGTATTTGCTTACAAGATGATCTGTAAGGATACCGTGGAGGAAAAAATTCTAAAACTCCAACAGAAAAAGAAAGATCTTGTGGCTGACATCATCAGTCCAGAACAGAGCTTATTGAAGTCCTTGACGAAGGATGATATTGTGGAATTATTCTCATAAGGAAAACGTAGAAGCCACCTGTTTGAGTGGCTTTTTTATTATGCTCTAGTTCATTTTACTCTTTAACCCCCATTTTTTTATAAATGCCTATGCCATCTTCAGTGGCTTGAAGAATGGCTTGTTGGTAACCTCATCCTTTCAGGAGGTTTAAGGCATAAGTCATCAAAGAGGAACCAATGCCTAAGCCTGTGTAAGCTACTAGAGTTGCAAACCCATATAAACCAACCGTCTTGTGATTGAGTTGCATAACCTTTATCCCTTTCTTAAGCTAGGTATTTTCCACACCTGTGAAGCGAAGTTTTTATCAATACTATTCATGGTTATAAAAGTTGATGGTTATCTTTAAAGGATATCTGATTAAGCAAGTGCTTAACGATTTCGAAAATAAGCGAATAAACTTCAGTTAAGTCATTTCTAAAACATAAGTTTAGTACATAATGAAAAAAAAGATAGTAGTAGTATTGGGTGTGATTATAGGTTTATTTATAGCTTATGTGGCTTATGTCATGCTCACCACGAGGTCGCACAGTCCTGTAAAAGAAACTAGCATGAATCATGAAGGACTTGAAATTACGGTTAGGTATTGCCAACCTTATAAGAAAGATCGCTTAATTTTTGGAACGGAAGCAGAAGGAGCTTTAGTGCCTTTTAATACCTATTGGCGATTGGGGGCAAACGATGCTACTGAAATTAGTTTTAGTAGAGATGTGAAATTTGCTGGAAGTGAGGTGAAAGCTGGAAAATATCGGATGTATGCTGTGCCAGGTCAACAAACTTGGGAAGTTTCGTTAAATAGCGAATTGGGGCAATTTGGATATTTTGAACCAAACTATGAGCTAGATGTACTCAAAGTAAAGGTGAATAGCACTGAAGTTGCGAATGCTTTAGAACAATTTACCATCAACTTTGCTAATGATTCTAATGGGGTAATCATGTCATTTGAATGGGATAAAACCTTAGTAGCTATTCCTATTCACTAATGATGGATACGCAAGTAGCTTTATAGACAATTAATCCAAACTAGGAACTTCATGAGACAACTTTACCTCATTACATTACTTTGGTGCAGTTTATCCACTTATTGTTTTGGTCAAACACATATTGATAGCCTTTTTAAATTGGCTGATGAACATGTTGAAAGTAAGCGTTATGAAGTCGCAAAGGACATTTACTTGGAGGTGAAGCAAGATGTAAAAAAAGGTTCTCAAGATTATCAATATGCGGCAGAACAGCTTGCGATGATTTATTTTTTAGGTAAGGATCAGCTACGCGAGGCAGGCCAATATCAGGCTTCCATTGATTATTTATTGACCTTCATTCAGTATATCAAAAAAGAGAAAGGTAACATTCGATCACTCTGGTTGAAAGAGAAATATTACTTCCTCATCAGAACAATTATTCAGAACTATTTTTCTTTAAATCAATTGAATGAGGCTAAAAAGTATCAAGCGATCCTGTATAAAGCCTATCGAAAAAAGCAACTCCCCAAGGGCATAGATCGCTATTACAGTTTTGATAACTTTAAGTGGAAAGATAAAAATGTGTGGGCCTACGAATGGTATCCAGAATTAGGATCTCCTGAATCAGAAGGTAGCTTCTCTAAAATTGTCTATTATGTGTATAGCACGGATGAAGCAGGAAAGGACAAAGAACAGCTGTATCGACTACATGTGCTCAAAGTGCATAAGATAGACAACACCATGCCCGATTATGTGCTCACCAAACGTCTTGAAGCATCTATTCATGAATTTAGCGGCACGCTATGGGCATACACTTACAATACCCCTATTGATTACAATAAGCTCAAAAAAGATGTGATTGAAGTGCTCAAAGGAAACTACAAATAAAAGTGATTACGTACTTAAATAGCATTTAAGCGCTCAGCAGCAGCTTGCAGTGTATGATCGGTTTTAGCAAAGCAAAAACGAACTACCTTATTATCTTCCTTTGAACCATAAAATACAGATATAGGGATAGTAGCGACTCCGTGTTCTTGAGTAAGCCATTTGGCAAATTCAGTATCGGGTTCATCGGAAATGTCTGCATAACTCATGAGTTGGAAATAAGTCCCCTGACAAGCCAATGGCTTAAACTTGGTATCCTTCATTAAATCGAGAAATAAATCTCGTTTATTTTGGTAATAAGTGTATAAGTTGAGGTAATTTTCAGGATTCGACATGTACTCTGCAATTGCCAATTGCATTGGAGTGGAGGTACTAAACACCGTGTGTTGATGCACTTTTCGCAATTCCTTCGTTAAGTAAGCTGGAGCGATACAGTAGCCTGTTTTCCAACCTGTTGCATGAAAAGTTTTGCCAAATGAAAATACCGCAAAACTTTGTTCGCGTAATTCTGGATAATGCAATACACTTTCATGTTCTTGATCATCAAATACCATATGCTCGTAGACTTCATCACTCAATACTAAAATATCTCTACCAGTTACAATGCGTGAAAGTGCTTCAAAATCTTCAGGCTTCAGTTTACTACCCGTCGGATTATGAGGCGTATTGATGATGATAAGTTTGGTACGTTGCGTCACTTTCTTTTTTACCTCATCCCAATCGATGTGATAATTAGGGAATTTTAGTGCAATCGGAATTGGGTTGCCTCCTGATAAGCGAATAACTGGCGAATAGGAATCATAGGCAGGTTCAAATACGATGACCTCATCACCGGTATGGACTACAGCCGTAATTGCGCAAAATAAGGCTTCTGTTGCCCCTGTGGTAACTGTGATATTACTTTCGCTGTCGGGTTTATAACCAATCATGCGCTCACATTTGTGGGCAATTTGTTCTCGTAGTTGAGGCATGCCATAATACAACGCGTATTGATTATAGCCCGCTTTCATGTATTTGGTGACGGCATCAATCAATTCAGGCGCTACTTCAAAGTTAGGAAACCCTTGAGAAAGGTTGATGGCTTCGCATTCAGCAGCCAAACGAGACATTTCAGCAAAGATAGACGATTGATTGGGGAACTTCGAGGTTAATTGCAAGGTATTCATTCAGCTTATTGTATCGTTTTTTAATAGCTTAATTGGTGTAGATCGTTACTTTTAGAGTCAGTAAGGGCATTTTCAAATATACATGTATAAATATACATATAACTCTCAGTTTCCGTGCCGATATAACACATCTTTTACACGAAAAATATGTAAAGCCGCTGGAAATAATGCATCCATAGTTTCTTTAGCCCCACGAGTAGAGCCAGGTAAAGTAATGAGTAGGGTGTCTCCTCGCATACCTGCAATTCCTCTGGATAACATGGCATAAGGCGTGCGCTCTTGTCCATACTTACGGGCTGCCTCCATCATACCAGGAACTTCCTGATCAATCAGTTTACGCACCGTTTCAGGGGTATGGTCTCTGGGCGATAAACCAGTGCCTCCTGTGGTAATAATTAAGTCAACCTTTTTTTCGCACAAGCTGAGTAATGTTTCCTCCATATTTGTTGGATCATCCGAAACAATCAAGTAATCAGCCACTTCTACGCCCATATCCACCAACTCTTTTACAATCGTTTTTCCTGCCACATCTTCCTTTTTTCCAGCCGACACAGAATCAGAGGCAACAACAACCGCTCCAATGATTTTGCGCGTTTGCTTATCGCGATAATCACTTTTTCCACCTCGTTTGCTCACTAATTTGATGGAATGGATTTCCACCCCCTTATCAATCGGCTTGAGCATATCGTACATGGTTAAAGCAACCACAGAAGCGCCATGCATGGCTTCTACCTCTACACCTGTTTTGTAAATGGTTTTTACTTCCATTTCAATGGTTACTTCTAAGCCATTGATGGTATAATCGATGTTGGTGTATTCAATGGGTAGTGGATGGCAATCGGGAATGAGCTCAGCTGTTTTTTTTACGCCAAACAAGCCGGCTACTTTTGCCATCTCAAACACATCCCCTTTAGGCACTTGTTTGTTTACGAGTGCATCAATGGTTTCTTGCTTGCTCACTTTTACCACAGCTTGAGCAATAGCCTGACGCAAAGTGGACGATTTATGGGTAATGTCTACCATAGTTTCGATTGAGTTCTTTAGTTATTTTCTTCCTCTGCTAAGCGATTCTTCTTCCATCGAAAGCTGCCATCTTCAAAAAGCTCTTTTCCAAAAATGGGGACTTTGGCTTTTACTTCTTCTACTAAATAGCGGGTAGCCTCAAAACAAGCCTCGCGATGTGGCGAAGAGGTGAATACAAAGAAACAGACTTCTCCCAATTCTACTCGGCCAAGACTATGATAAATGTGCATACAGGTTAAATCAAATTGCTCAAAAGCGGCTTCGCGAATGTGATGAAGCTCTTTTTCGGCCATTTCTTGATAGGCGGAAAACTCAATGGCTTGTACCGTTTGCCCTTCTTTTTCATCAGCTCTTACCTGACCTAAAAATATATTATGCCCGCCAATTGCGGTTTTACTTTGATGTTTGGCAATGGAATTCCCAATAAATTCCGCAGTAATTGGGCCATCAATAAATACGTTCTTTGGCTTTTTCATATGAATTCTGGTCAAAAACTAGAGTGAAGATAGCGCACAACATTAAGAAAGGCTACAAAATGCAGCCTTTCATGTGGAATAATTTGTTGCTATTTTGTTTAGCGTACATCGCTTAGTTTCGAATCCACGATTACTTCAGAATGGAGTGTGCGATGTACGGGACATTTGTTGGCAATCTCCAATAAACGTTGCCTTTGTTGATCATCTAAATTTCCTTCAATATCAATCACGCGTTCAATATGATCAATTTTTTTAGGTTGATTTTCCGTATCGCCACTATCGTCATAATACACTTTCCCATGTTCTAAGTGTACACGCACTTCTTTCAAGTCCCAGCCTTTGCGATCGGCATACATGCGTAAGGTCATGGCTGTACAAGCGCCTAAGGCTGAGGTAAGTAAGTCATAAGGAGTTGGACCAAAGTCATTTCCTCCTACGTCAGCGGGTTCATCGGCTGTGAGGGCATGGTTGCCTGCTTTGATGTCTGTAGTAAACCCTTGATCTCCAATGCGCACTACGACTTGCTTAGGTGTACGTAAATCTTCATCTTTAGGAATTTCTACATAGCGTTTGACCCAAGTGGCAATTACATCACCTACATACAAAGAGTCTGCAGCTTTCATCAGTAAGTGATCCGCTCCATCTAGTGAGACGAAGCTTCTCGGGTGCGAAGCGGCTTTATAGATGCTCGTCGCATTAGAAATTTCAACGGTAGTATCTTGTGGAGAGTGTAAGACCAAAAGTGCTGCATTCAAATTATGAATTGGGGAGTGAGCACGCCCTAAGCTTTCCAAATCATCAATAAATTGTTTTTTGATGGTGAATGGCCTGCCTCCAATACTGACTTTAGCAATGCCTTCGCGGTTGATTTCCTCAATGCCAGATTGAAATAAATGACGCACATGACTTGGCTCATAAGGTGCCCCAATGGTAGCTACTGCTTGGACGCTCGGAATTTTATGACGGGCTACTAATACGGCTGCTCCACCCAATGAATGACCAATGAGTACTTTAGGTGCTTGATATTCTCGTTCTAAAAAGTTAGCTGCATCCACTAAATCCTCTATATTAGACGAAAAGTTGGTATCTGCAAAATCACCTTCACTTTCTCCTAGTCCAGTGAAGTCAAACCGCAATACCGCAAAACCTTCTTGGGTGAGCGCTCGTGCAATATTACGCACAGCCGTGAGGTTTTTATTACACGTAAAGCAGTGGGCAAATAACACATACGTATGTGCATGACTATCAGCTGGGATTTCTAATCGAGCAGCTAATTGATCACCTTGTGAATTGGTAAAGTTTACTTTGGTCGTTCTCATAATTTTTCGTTAAGCATTTAGATTCCTACTTCATTGAGCAAGGAGATGAGGATTATCAATTTCATAATATTCCAGTTCGGATTCATAGTAAAATCCGGCACCTTTGTGAGTCATTCCAATTTTTTCCAGCACATTTCGAGATGCTTGATTCTCTTTCACCACAACCGCCATAATGTGAGGAAGGTTCAACGTTTGGAAACCATAATGCAAAATGGCTGTAGAAACTTCGGTTGCCAATCCTTTTCCCCAATACTTTTTCGCCAGTCGATACCCCAATTCCATTTCATTGGTAGCCTCATAAGGACGCAAACAGGCCAATCCTACAAAATCTTTTGAAGCCTTCAGCTCCAATGCCCACACACCGAATTGGGCGTTTTTGGGATAAAACGCCAATATCTTATCTAAATAAACCCGTGCTTCCGCTCGACTATGGGGTTGACCACTAAAAATATAGCGCATTATTTCGGCATCACTGTTCAATTCATATACCTGTTCATAGTCCTCAGTAGTAAACTGGCGGACAATCAAACGTTCACTCGTAAAAATGATATTCATACAGTTAGGACTCTTTCATGGAATGTACAAAAGTCAAGAGCAGATTAAAAGTAAATTATGCAATAATCTTGTGAAGATTTGTCTAAATTGCTGTGTAAAAGGGTTTATCAGTAATGATTTATAAACCATTTGTGATAAACGCTAAAGTCTACAATAAAGTAGAATGTTGCGAACCATTCTTGTGCTAAGCTGAATTAAATTATGGAAAATGATATTCGCCTCGTTAAAAATTTACTTTTGTTTATGTTTGGGATATTAGTGATCTACCTAATATCCTTATTGTCGTCACTGCTCATTCCATTAGCATTGGCCTTATTTATGGCCATGTTACTTCAACCTGCACTCGCTTGGTTTGAGCGAAAACAAATTCCATTTT
>JBMYQA010000185.1:0-11992 GCA_049600855.1 Flammeovirgaceae bacterium
TTGTTGCGGGTGAAGCTACCTACCTTCTGTCAATGCAGTCTGCAATTTGTTCAAAGGGAACACATAGGGTTCCTATCCTTTTTTTAAAGGCCTTTTTAAGGCTGTTTTAAGGCTTTTTTAAGGCTGTTTTAAGGATTGTTTAAAGGCTCATTTTAAAGGAAAAATATGGACAATATAGATGATGAGCTAACCAAGTTCTTTACCGAAATGCGTGAGGCTGATGAAAAACACACGATTCCGCCATTTGAAGCATTTTCACGGAAAGACCTGAAACCCAAAAGCAAGCGAAAATACCTCATTCCAATGGGTATTGCTGCTTCGTTATTGCTGTTGCTTGGTGTTTACCTCAATGAGCAAACAACGGTAGAAACGCCAGTAATGGAAGAAGTTTCGATTCAATTTGTGGAACCTGAGGAAATGAATACGCAGTCATTAATCACAGATGATGAACCCTCTATTTATGCTTGGGAAGCCCCGACAAATGTTTTAATTGATGAGTTTCAATAGTGTTTATCACGAATAAATAAAAGAACTTGTCCTACATTAGTTTTTTAATGACCAGAAAAATCAAACAATGAAACAGTTAATCGTTATTTTCCTGCTTAGCCTGAGCTGTACCGCATGGGCTCAAGATTCTTTCCAAAAGGAGCTTTTTTCTACCAATGTGATCTTAAAATATCGAACCGATCTTGGTCTATCGGATGCACAAGTCACCCGCATCAAAAAGATTTACAGCGATCACATTACCCAATTTAATACCATTAAATGGGATTTGGATGCAGAACTTCAGGAATTAAGCAAACTCCTTGCAGCCTCCAAAGTGGCTGAAGATGCTGCCATGACAAAAATGAAGCGGGTCATCAAATTAGAGGATGAACTTAAACTCATTCGATTAGGAATGCTCATTAAAACCAAGAATGCACTCACTGAATCACAACAAAATAAACTGAAGCAATTGCGGACAGAAAAAGACATGAAAAGCTTGAGTTTAGTGACTGCAATCAATGACGATCAAGATATTAGTATTGTGGTTAAGGGAAATAAAGTAAGTACGAGCGAACCGCTGTACCTCATAGTAGATGGTAAGGAGGAAAAAAAAGTATCCTCTCGCTATCTGAAAAGCCTAAAACCTTCCAAAATTGAAAGTATTACAGTGTTTAAAGGAGAAAAAGCCACAAAACTTTATGGTAATAGAGGCAAAAATGGAGTCATTGTTATCCAACTCAAAAAGTAAGTCATATGCTACTAAAAGCCGTAAAACTATCGCTGCTACTGCTATTTTTAGCCCAAAGTGCTTTTGCTCAAGTCTATCGAATTGTGGGGAAAGTGTTGGATGGCAAAACGAATGAATCTATTCCTTTTGCTACCGTGTATATTGATAAAACCATGATCGGCACATCCACTAGCGCAGCAGGTGAGTTCAGCCTAGACTTCTCATCCGCTAATGTCGCACAATCGGGTGTAGAAATGGTGATTTCTTGCATTGGTTATGAATCCATCATTTATCAACCCGACCTCTTGAACTTAGACAAGAAGTTCGTCTTTAAGCTCCTACCCAAAGAAGAGTTGTTAGAAGAAGTGGAAGTAAGTGGAGTCCGCGATAAGCTTTGGTATGAAAACCTTCAATTTTTTAAAGAACAGTTTTTGGGAAGATCTGAATTTGGCAAACAGTGTGAGATATTGAATACCGATAAGCTCATCATCAGCTATTATGAACAAGAAAAGGTGTTAAAAGTAAAAGCAAGAGAAACGCTAAAAATCAGAAATCGTAGTTTAGGCTATGAAATTGATTACTTGCTGGATGGCTTTTCCCATGACTCTAAAACCGGGATCACCAATTATTCGGGTTATACGTTTTTTAAAGAAATGAAAGGAGGAAAGGCGAAACAGAAGAAATGGCAAAAAAATAGGCAACGTGCGTATTATGGTTCTGCTTTACACTTCTTGAAAAGCTTGTACCACCACACATTAGCAGAAAATGGCTTTCACCTCAGAAGACTCAAACGCATTCCGAACCCAAATCGCCCAAGCAAAGCGGAAATTATAGAAGCTCGAAAAACATTGCGTCTAGGCAATGCGAGTTCATTGGAAACAACCGATAAAGATCGAGAAACCTTAAGGCGTGCCCGATTACCTAAATTGATAGAAGTGTTAGATACCAATGCCGTAGATTACTCTAGTTATACCAAAAAAGTAAACGATGAGTTGGTGATTAGCTTTAAAGATTTTTTCCAAGTGGTTTATACGGGCGAGAAAGAAGAAGCCAATTACGTGGCGCTCTACTCCAAGCAATTCAGTCAGTTGCGGAAACCCTCTTTTCAAACATCCGTCATTTCCCTGCGAGCAGCTTCCACTAAGCTCAACAAATACGGCATGGTGTCTAGTCCTTTTGACATACTCTATGAAGGCTACTGGTCTTGGGAAAAATTGGGGGAAACGCTTCCTTTGGGCTATGAATTACCAAGTGAATAACCGACAACAGGTAATCACTCGGCTTTTTGTGAGTTCAAAAAATGGAAAAAGCACAATCCAACTGAGTGGTCCTAAAGGCACTACTCGGAATAGACCCGATTACTGAAAAAGGATTTATCGTTTTTTATAATGCAGCTGTGATGAAGTCAACCGCATTTCAGAGGAATCAGTTTAGAACGTAATTGGAAGAATAAGGACTACCCCACCCAACTACTCACAGCCACAACCATTGCAAGCGCATGTCAATAAAACAGTAGAAAGAATAGTTACATGTTTTGAAAAGGTGTGTTTATCTGCCTATTTTAGGGAGGTAATTTTCTCATCATTAATTTTGAAAATGGCATAGTCAGTACCTATGACTTTGCTTGTATAGATTAAAGCTATTTTGGATGAAACGTAAAAGAATAAAAAAGCGGACAACAAGGTGTAATTAACTTTCGACTACTTCCTCAAGGAAAACCCACACGAAGCCTCATAGCCAATAAAGACGATGAAAGCACAAAGGAAACAACAACTCTTCGATGTCATCCATATCACGATCGCTTATGTCATTATTGGGATTATAATCTCTTTCTATGATCACTTCTTGATATACAGCGAGCTTTCAAAAGGCCCGATTGAGTCATATAGCTTAATCGAAGTTATGACTTTTAATGTGTTAGCAGGCTTTAGTGCTGGTTTATTTGGTGGGCTGTTTCTGACAACTTTGAATCAAAAAACAAGAAATAAACCGTTTATTATTGGACAAATCATAGGTGCAAGCACGTTCCTTTTCATATTTATCCTGATTTCATTCCTAACCGCTCTTATTTCTGCATATATGATAGTGAATGGAGACTTCACTGATGCTAATTTTCCTAAAGTAATCAAAGAACAATCATTTAGTAGCGTACATCTGAAAAACTTGATCGCTTGGGGAATTGTATTTCAGCTGACTCAGTTTTCTTTACAATTACAGCAAAAGTTTGGGCCGGGCAATATGTGGAAAATATTCTCTGGAAAATATCATACTCCAAAAGTTGAGTCAAGAATATTTATGTTTTTAGATTTAAAATCTTCTACGACTATTGCTGAAAAATTAGGGGAATCAACCTATCATCAATTTTTGCAAGATGTGTTCTCCGATATTACAGAACCGATTAGTGAAAATAAAGCACAAATTTATCAATACGTTGGCGATGAAATTGTAATTACTTGGAAGCTGGATAAAATCAAAGATAAAGCTGAATGTGTCAAAATTTTCTTTGATGTTGACAAGGAGTTTGAATCGAGAAAAGATAAATACCTGAAAAAGTATGGAACAATTCCAATATTTAAAGCTGGCGCTCACATCGGTAATTCAATAGTTGGGGAAATCGGCATTATCAAGAGAAATATCACTTACTCGGGAGATTTATTGAACACCACTGCAAGAATACAAGGTAAGTGTAATGAACTCAATTCGAGATTTTTAATATCTAGTCAGCTAAAGGACTATTTAACAGATTTAACCATAGCCTACAATATGGACTCTAAGGGTTTTATTGCATTAAAAGGAAAACAATCAAAAATTGAGTTGTTTTCTGTGTCCACCTAAAACGATAGTTATGAATTGGCTTATAACAAAGTGCAAACAGCAACTGTATTGCCCACCAGGACGATCGCTTACTTCATAAAGGAGATAGCATTTACGGTAAATTATTTTTTCCAAGAAAACACGTATTCGTTCAGGTAAAGAAAAAATCGCTACAACAGAGATTTATTATTGAATATGCCCAAACTGCGAAAACGGTGGAAAGAAATGATTATTTTTTATAATGCCCACTGCATAAAAAATTGATGGTAACAAGCTGAAAAACATGAAGATGATATAAATTACAATGTTACAGACAGGTATTTGAAATTAATTAAAAATAAAGGATTCTTAAATAAATTAAAGAAATGATGCTGAAGAAAATATTTTTATATGTAGGTCACTCGAATTGGGGAAAATCATTTGTCTTAAAATCCATTACTGATAATAACAGTAGGAAAAAAATAAAAGATATTGCTGGAAATCGTTTTAGAGTACGCAAAATGTCTAATGATGATAATGAGACCAAGTTGTTAGAGTTTGTAAAAAGCGTCTCTTCTTCAAAATACCATTACCATTTGATTGCTTATTGTCCAAGACAAGAAGTCAGTTCTGAATCAAAGGAGATATTAGATATTTTATCTTCTTCAGGAGAACTATTCTTTTTTATACAGAAGATGAAATATGGTGGAAAAGCAGAAATTACAACCAATGAAATTTCCAGTTTAGAACAATACGGAAGAGTTGAAGTTCTAAAAGATGATTTAGAATACTCAGAAAGAGCTGCTAGACTTAAGGAGTTTATTCATGAAAACACTAAATAACGAAATGCCCATCAAGTAAGTGGTCGTGAGTCGTAGGTAGTAAATAAATCTAGGCAACATATTTGCCTACACTTATTTTTTATCCCAATAAAAGGTCTTGGTGATTAAAAACTTCTTTCCTACTACTTTCAACTTATGCTGACTTTCTAAGGTAAGGGTACAAGCAATGGTTATATCGCGTTTGGGAGAATGTAGGGTACCTTTGTAGGCTTGATCGTCAGTAGAATAGCGCACGTCATGCAATACTTTTTTACCGATATAATCCGCATTAGAAGAAGCAATAATGTGCCCTTCAAACGTATTGTCACTTTTTTTTATCACAGAAATAGTAGACTGCTCTAAATCTTCTGCATACCACTTTCCAATAATACTTTTTTGTTGATAAGTCGCATTTAACTGTACACTTCCAAGCAAAAGACAAATGAATAAATTCGCGATAAATAGGGAACTAAATTTCATAACTTAACTTGTTTTTTTGTAATTAATGATGGCCCAAGTATTGAAAAAGACAGCAAAACCAAGTAGTACAATAAAGTGCTGAGTGATATTATGGAAAGCGCTTCCTTTCATAATAATCATCCTGGTCACTTCAATGAAATAAGTAACAGGGTTGAGGTGAGCCAATACCCTCGCCCAAGCTGGCATGCTCTCCACAGTAGTGAATAAACCACTCATGAGTAAAAAAATCATCATGAGAAAGAAGGCTAATGACATGGCTTGTTGCTGCGTGTTCGAGTAAGTAGAAATTAACAAACCAATGCCTAGTACAGCAATAAGGTATAAAGCCAAATAACCATAGAGCAATAGGATATTTCCTGCTGGAATAATCCCATAAATAAATCGGGCAACACCAAATAGCCCTATGGAGAAAACAAATATTCCGATAATCCAAAAGGGGATGAGTTTTCCCAAAATAAAATGATACTTTTTAATCGGGGTAACATTAATTTGTTCGATCGTACCCACTTCTTTTTCTTTCACAATATTTAAAGCACACATATAAGCACCTACCATAGTCACCAATACGACTAGAATACCTGGAACCATGAAAAACTGGTAGTTGAGCAATGGGTTGAATCGGTTAATAGAAGCTACCTCAATGCGAGGTACTTGTTGCTTTAAAGTCGTTTGCTGCCAATCTAGCCGAATTTGTTGATTAAAGTCGGATATGACTTGAGTCAAATATCCTCCACCCACCGCAGCTTTGGTACCATTGATGGCATTGATACTCAAAAATACTTTTTCTCGATTTTCGCGTATCAACCTTTGCTCAAAGTCTGTAGGTATTTCGATTATAATATCTGCTTGATCATGTTCTAAATACCGAAAAGCTTTTTCAGGACTTTCAACCTGATCGATCAAAATAAAATAACCAGATGAAGTAATTTTATTGATTAATTCTTGGGTATATGTAGCGTGATCTTGATCAACTATGACAATATTGATGTTCTTGATCTCATAATCTGCTGCTAGTGGTAGTATCACCAATTGGATTACAGGAACTGCCAGAATCATTCGAAGTAAAGTGGGGTTTCGGAAAATCTGTTTGAATTCCTTTATCAATAAATATCGGAGAACATTCATGCCAATCGAGTTTTAAATTTTCGGATACTTACGATTAATAATAAGGCAGTCATCCCAAGTAAAATGAGCGTTTCCTTCCAGATGGCTTCAAAGCCAAGGCCTTTGATCATGACATTTTTCACAATGATGTAATACCATTTTGTGGGAACTAGATTAGAAATGTATTGCAGCGGAAGGGGCATATTTTCTAATGGGAACAAAAAACCCGTAAACATCATCGTAGGAAGTAACATGCCCATCAGTGAAATGAGCATCGCTTCTTGTTGCGTGGCTGTCACATTAGAAATCAACAAGCCTAATGAAAGTGCCGTCATAATTAGTAAAATGCTGACTCCAAACAATAATACCATACTTCCATTAATAGGCAGATCAAGTAAGGTGACACTCAATACTAAAATGACTGATAAGTTGATAATAGAGAGTAGTAAATAAGGAATTGCTTTGGCAATGATGACCATAAAAGGATGAAATGGGGACACCAATAAAATTTCCATTGTTCCACTTTCTTTTTCTTTTACCACCGATACAGAGGTCATCAACACACAGATTAACAACAAAACCAACGCCATTACCCCAGGCACATAATTTGTAGTGCCCTTCAATTCGAGATTGTAGAAATTCCGTGTTTCTATATCAATGGCTAATGGTTTTGTAGCTAAGGGCGCTAACTCCTGTTGATAATCTCGAATCATTGTGTTGGCATAATTCAACAGCGTAGTAGCAGTATTTGGGTCTGTTGCATCCGCAATAATTTGGAGTTGTGCTTTGCCCCCATGCAGTAAGTTTTCTTGAAAATCTTTTGGAAAAACGATGACCAATTTAATCTTCCCATCCTTAAATGCATCCTCAATTTCTCGATGCGTATTCAGGTAGCGCTCGAGTGTAAAGTGGTTGCTCGCAGTCAACTTATCGATAATCGTTTTCGTACTTTCATCTTTAGCATAGTCACAAATTGCTATTCTAGCATCCTTGATTTCATTCGTAAGTGCAAAACCGAACAAAATGATTTGCACAATGGGCAAGCCAAAAAGTAACAAAAGTGTCTTTTGATCCCTAAACACATGCAGGAACTCTTTCCTGATAAACATGAACATTTTTTTCATTTCAATCAGATTTTCGTTGGGCACTTCTTGCTAATTCATAAAATACCTCATCCATCGTGGCTACCTGATAGTGCATTTTCAGGTTAGCAGGAGAGTCGAGCGCTTTAATATAGCCGTCTACCATCATTGAAATGCGATTGCAATATTCTGCTTCATCCATATAGTGAGTCGTCACAAATACGGTGATGCCATTGTCAGCTGCTTCATAGATCAAATCCCAAAACTGCCTTCTCGTTACAGGGTCCACCCCGCCCGTTGGTTCATCCAAAAACACAATTTTGGGATTGTGGAAAATGGCTACAGAAAAAGCCAGTTTTTGTTTCCAACCTAACGGGATGGAATGAACCAATGCATTTCGTTGCGCTTCTAAGCCTAATTTCTCAATTAATTGGTCGCAACGTAGCTTAATTTCTTTTGTAGTTAAACCATAAATCCCACCAAAAAAACGGATATTTTCTACCACAGTTAAATCTTCATATAATGAAAACTTCTGACTCATGTAACCAATGTTCTTTTTGATGAGCTCCGTTTGCTTGTACACATCAAAGCCTGCCACTGTAGCTTTGCCAGATGAAGGCGTAGAAAGGCCACATAACATCCGCATTGCCGTGGTTTTACCAGCCCCATTTGCCCCTAAAAAGCCAAAAATTTCCCCTTTATACACATCAAAGGTAATGGCATTAGTCGCTACAAAATCTCCAAAACGCTTCGTGAGCTTTTCTGTTGATATCACAATTTCATCGGTCATTCTTGCATGAGTTTAATGAAACAATCTTCTATGGTTGGTGTAATGCTTTTGCACTCTACTTGGTCTTCTGGTGTGAATGACTGTAATAACACATCTTTATAAGCTAGGTTATTTTCACGGAAAGTAATGTGATGATATTCTCCAAAAGCATTGGCACTAGCAATCAGCTCGTCTTGTTGTAAACTTTTTAGTAAATCGCTCATGTTAGACGATTTAATGGCAAATAAGTCATCAGGAAACTGTTGGATGATCGTTGTAGGCGTATCGATCGATAAAATCTGCCCATCTTGAATAAGGGCGATTTTTTCACATAAGCTCGCCTCGTCCATATAAGGAGTAGATACTAAAATGGTAATGCCTTGTTCTTTGAGTCGTTTGAGCATCTGCCAAAATTCTTTTCTTGATACCGTATCGACTCCTGTGGTAGGTTCATCCAAAAACAACACCTCAGGCCGATGAATGAGGGCACAGCATAGGGCTAGTTTTTGCTTCATTCCCCCTGACAACTTTCCTGCTCTACGCTTTTTAAATGGTTCAATTTGTTGATAAATCTCTTTAATCAAATCATAGTTTTCTTCAATAGAAGTATTGAAAATGGTAGCAAAGAAACTGAGGTTTTCTTCTACGGATAAATCTTGGTATAACGAGAATTTCCCTGGCATATAACCCACTCGAGAGCGCACCTGTTTATACGATTTTACCACATCCAAACCATTAACTGTCGCAGTGCCAGAATCGGCTAACATTAAGGTAGTGAGGATGCGGAAAATCGTAGTTTTTCCCGCCCCATCTGGTCCAATAAGACCAAAAAGTTCTCCTTTTTCCACTTCTAGCGAAACCGCTTTTACAGCCTCTTGATCACCAAAAGATTTAGAAATCGCATCTAATACAACATCTTTCATAACAGTCGCTTAAAAGTTAACTTCTCCATACATGCCAATTTTATACAAGCTATTTTCGTTGGGTACGCGTATTTTGATCGCATACACTTTATTCGCGCGTTCGTTTTTGGTCTGTATGGTTTTAGGCGTAAATTCAGCTTTGTCACTAATCCAATAAATGGTACCTAAAGCCTCATGAAAGCCTCCATTTCCATCATCCGTAAAAACCTTCAACTTTTGCCCCAGCTTCGCTTTAGGCAATTGATCTCCAGTGATATAAGCGCGTAACGTAAGCCATGACAAATCTGCAATTTTGTACAAAGGCATACCTGTAGAAACTTGCTCGTGCTGCCGAGCATATTTCATCAGTATGGTACCGTTTAGTGGATTAATTAGCCTGCTTTTGGCCAACTGATCTTCGATTTGTTCGATTTGAACTTTAAGGGGTTCTACCTCTTTGCCTAAGGATGAAGTAGAAACAGAAAGACTGCTCTTGTTGGCACGCAAACCTCCTTGAAGAATCTTAATTTCAGCATTAATGTCATCAAGTTGCTTCGCAGTAGCCGCATCTTCATTTAGCAAATTGCTAATACGCACTTTTTCTTTTTGAGCGGCTTTCAGTTGTGCTTCTAGTTTAGAAAGCTGCGCAGCGATATCTGGCCTTTTACTCAAAACTGCTTCAATTTGAGCGGCTAACATTTTTTTAGAGAGGTGCAATTGAGTCGTATCAATATAACCAATGTAGGTATTCGCTTTCAGCTCTTGCCCTTCTTCTACCTGAAAGTCCATGATAGTACCTGAGACTTTTGAGGAAATAATGGTTTCTTCAGCTTCAAAAGCTCCTGTAGCATCAAAGGTTCGTTCATCTGTTTCGCAAGAAGTAAAGCCTATAAACATGCTAATTGATAGCAAAAGTTTCCAAACGATTTTCATAATGTTGATTTTAAGGGGTTCAAAAAATGAAAGTTCAAACACTATTTTAGATTACCAGAAGTGAATTGATAGTTGTTTTGTGCCACCAATAGCTCAATTTGATGAAGGGCTAAATTTTGCCTTGCTTGGTCTGCATCAATCACAAGTTCCTTATAATTCGTGGAGGTAATGACTCCATTTTCTAATTGATTTTTAGCGGTTTCGGTAATCCGCTCTCGCAGCAAAATAATTTGCTTATCTTTTTCAATTAATTTTTTGATTTTAGCGATCTCGACTTGTTGTTGGCTGAGCTGTAAATCGGTATTAAATTGAAAAGTCTCTTTTTCACTCAAAATCATGCTTTGATTTAAAGCATACAATTTTTTCTTTTTATTGCTCGTATAGAAATTAGAAATATTCCAAGAGAGGCGGAGGCCACCAAGGTAATAAGGTTCAAGCTCATTATTTAGCAAGTTAAGTGCTGGCTGACCTGCTCCTGTTTGTAAGAAAAGGCTGAATTTAGGCAAGTTATCTAAGTCAATGCGTTCGCTTTCCAAAGCTTGATAGGCAATCTGCGCATCGTAAAGCGACAACTCTAATCGCTGGTTGGTATACTCTTGTTCTAAAAAAACTGGCGCAGTTAAAGTAGTTTGCTCACTCAGCTCTTCCCCAATCCAATGTTCGAGCATCTTCAGCATCGCTTCTTTCGAAGATAGCAACTCAATCTCCCGTTGCTCAATTCGCGCAATTTCTGCGTTTAATACATCAGCATTACTTTTTAATGCTGTTCCATACTTGATGGAAGCTTCGATGCGCGCTAAGCCAATTTCTAAGTCTTGTTTAGTCAGCGCATTTTGCTCCAGTTGATTTTGAAACAGTAGGAGGTTAAAAAACAGCTGGCTAACCTGCTCTTTAATGCGATACAATTGCACTTCTAAGCTTTTCTCAGATAAATCTTTGCTTTTTTGAACTAGTTTCTTTTGATGATTGATGAGCATGATGTCCGTGAGCGGCTGCGTAATTTCCCCATATAACCTGTACTGGGTTTTACTAATGGTAGGTACATTAAAATCTGTCCCTCCTGAAGGCAAAGAAGTAACCTCTGATTGATGGGTGAGTTGTCCCGAAATATTGATCCGTGGCAGTTTGCCTTTTTCTGTATTTTCTAGCTGATAATCCAATGTCTTTTCAAGTAATCCATATTGCTTTATTAATGGATAATTTGCTTCAGCTTTTTCCAGACAACTATTTAAATCAAGAGTGATAACTTGTTGTGCCCAACAAATTGGCTGTTGTAAACAAAGTATTGGAATGATGATCAGAAAATAAATCCTATTCATTTGATTTATATTTTTGATTTAAACATTTGATTAAAGTTTATCTAAAAAAAAGATCGTCTGATCTTTGATAGTTTTGCGCTGGATAAGTCTTGTATCAAGTCATGATTTTCATTATCCAATTCGTAATCATCTTTTTGCGTTCATGCATTAACATTTTGAACTGCTCATCATCAACATGAGTAATTCTTTTTAACAAGGGAGTAGCAATGAAGGGAAATAAAATCATCCCCATCGTATTTAACAGCATGTGTATGGGGTTTTCCTTAATCCCTTTTTCATCTAAATGCGCTTGAATCTGCTGAAACAAAACAGAATCTTGTAAATTTTCGGTCTTAGCCATAATACTCATAAACTTGTCAGGGTTGGCACGCAACTCACTTAACACAAACACGGGTATTTCTGGCTGTTCAATAATCTGATCAATATAACTTGATGTCAAGTTCTGTAGCTTTTCTTCAAGACTAGTATTCGTATCATTATAAATACTTACAATAGAAGATAAAAAAGTAAACAGCGTTTCTGACATGATCTCATTGAACAACTTCTCTTTACTCCGATAGTAATAATTGAGCAGGG
>JBMYQA010000186.1:0-11985 GCA_049600855.1 Flammeovirgaceae bacterium
TCTTCAGATTTACGCTTATAGCAAAGTGTTAAATTACTTCGTTTACAGTGTACTACTGTACAAAACTAAAAAAGTAAATCGCGCAAGTCTCCAGACTTATGTGAAACCGATGATAAAACGGTTTTAGGGTAGAGTCTCTGACTCGGTGTATTTCCTAAAATCTAGTAAATATGTGAATCAATAGTACGATTCTAAGACTTACTACTCGCACCCGAGCTTGCGAGGGAACTAATAAGATAATTCGGTAAATTAAACTGAAAATAACTACATGTCAGAAGATCAAAAACGCGTACTCGAACGGGAACTTTGGAATATCGCCGATACACTGCGGGGAAAGATGAATGCAGATGAGTTTCGGGATTATATTTTGGGGTTCATTTTTTATAAATACCTCTCGGAAAAACAATACCTCTATGCCAATAAGCTGTTGGAGGGAGAAGAGGTAACGGATTACCTCCACGTAACCGACCCAGAACTATTACAAGCGATCCAAGAAGAATCTTTGTTGAAGTTGGGCTACCACCTTGCGCCTCACGAATTGTTTGCCGCCATTGCCGCAAAAGGAAATGAAAAAGTGGAAGGGGAAAGCAATCACATCATTGATGATTTGCAGCAGATTCTCAACAATATTGAGCAAAGCACCATGGGAACGGAGAGTGAAGAGGATTTTCACGATCTGTTTGAAGACTTGGATTTGAACTCGACCAAGTTGGGGCGAACGGTGAGTGGCAGAAATGAAATCATTGCAAAAGTATTGGCGCACCTCAATAAAATTGACTTCAAACTGGAAGATACGGAGGCAGACGTGTTGGGCGATGCCTATGAATACTTGATTGGACAATTTGCCGCAGGAGCAGGCAAGAAAGCTGGGGAGTTTTATACACCGCAACAGGTTTCTAGCATTCTGGCAAAAATTGTCACCACGGATAAAAGCAAATTAAAATCGGTATACGACCCCACATGCGGCTCGGGTTCCTTGTTATTGCGCGTGGCAAAAGAAGCGGAAGTAAGTGAGTTTTTTGGGCAAGAAATGAACCGAACCACCTACAACTTGGCTCGGATGAATATGATTTTGCACGATGTACACTTTCGCAATTTTGACATCAAACAAGAAGATACGCTCGAATACCCCCAACACCTAGACGAGCGATTTGAGGCCATTGTAGCCAATCCGCCTTTTTCTGCGAAGTGGAAAGGGAAAAATAACGCCTTGTTTGAAAATGATGACCGTTTTAGCCAATATGGAAAACTCGCCCCAAGCAGCAAGGCCGATTTCGCTTTTGTGCAACACATGATTTATCAGTTGGCAGATAATGGCACCATGGCTTGTGTGCTGCCCCATGGTGTGTTGTTCAGAGGTGCCGCAGAAGGAACGATTCGGGAATATTTGATTCAAGAGTTGAACTATTTGGATGCGGTTATCGGACTTCCTGCCAATATTTTTTACGGCACGTCTATTCCGACCTGTATTTTAGTCATCAAAAAATGCCGCACAGCAGATGATACTATTTTGTTTATTGATGCAAGTGGTGAAGGTCATTATGAGAAAAACAAGAACCAAAACAGGTTACGCCCATCGGATATTGAGGAAATTGTAGAAACCTACCGCCAGCGAGAAACGAAAGACAAATACAGCTATGTAGCCACGTTGGATGAAGTAGCCGAAAACGACTACAACCTCAACATCCCGCGCTATGTAGATACTTTTGAAGAAGAAGAGCCGGTTGATTTACAAGCTGTAGCAGATGAGTTACGAACTATTGATACAGCAATGAAGGAAACAGACCAAGTGATTGCTGATTTTTGTGCCCAATTGAATATTTCAACCCCTTTTTAGCGTATGGAGAAGAGAGACGAAAATGTACCAAAGTTGCGGTTTCCTGAGTTTGGGCAAAACTGGAGTGAGCAAAAGATTAAAACCTCATATATGCTTGTTTCTGGTCAACATTTAAATCCTGATGAATATTCCAAAGTAATTCGAAATACAACACCATACTTTACAGGACCATCAGATTTCACCAATGATGAAAATAAAGTTAATAAATGGTCTTTGAAAGAAGGTAAAATGGCCTCTAAAGGAGATTTGTTAATTACTGTAAAAGGAAATGGTGTAGGAACTATGATGTTACTAAATTTAACAAAAATAGTTATGGGAAGGCAGTTGATGGCATTAACCTCTCAAGTTGCATCTACTACATTATTATTTCATTATTTACAATTACGGAAAGAATATTTTGAAAAGTTAGCTGCTGGTAATATGATACCAGGATTATCAAGAAAAGACATACAAGAAACTAAAATTAAGCTTCCTACTCTCCCAGAACAACAAAAAATCGCCAACTTCCTCACCGCAGTAGATCAAAAAATTGAGCAACTGAGTAAAAAAGTGGATTTGCTGAAACAATACAAAAAAGGAGTGATGCAGCAAATCTTCAATCAAGAAATTCGATTCAAAGCAGATGATGGGAGTGATTTTCCTGAGTGGGAAGAGAAGAGGTTGGAGGATTATACAAAAAAAATCTCTTCAGGGAAAACTAAACCTAGTGATACTGGCAATTTTCATGTTTTTGGTTCTCGAGGTATTATTGGAAGCGCTGAGAAATATACACATTCAGGCGAATTCTTGTTAGTCGCCAGAGTTGGTGCTAACGCAGGTTTTTTACGAAAAGTCAAAGGAAGTTTTTGTGTCACTGACAACACATTAGTTATTGACATTAAAAAGAATATTAGCAATATTAAGTTTATATATTATTCGATGGATCATTATAATTTAAATCAATTGGTATTTGGTTCAGGGCAACCATTAATAACAAGCAAACAGCTTAAATCCATATTACTCAAAATGCCATCTCTTCCCGAACAACAAAAAATCGCATCATTCCTCACTACTATCGACCAAAAGATAACACAAGTCACTACGCAACTCGAAAAAACGAAGGCATTCAAGAAAGGCCTGTTGCAGCAGATGTTTGTTTAACTATGATTTTGGTTGATTGTGTGATAGACTTTGATTTTTTGTTAGATTAGATAGATTAAGTGCTTAGTAATCATAGTCAATCACAAAATCAGCTTAAATCATAGTTTAAACAATGGATGTGATATTCACAAAATCAATCAAAATCATAGTTAAAGATGGTAAAGAAAGAATACCCTGATTCTGCACTAACAGGAAAAATAATAGGAGCTGCAATGGAAGTTCATCGGCATTTAGGCAATGGATTTCAAGAAGTGATTTATCAGCGTGCATTAGCCATTGAACTAGATTTACAAGGTTTAGCTTTTGAGCGAGAGAAAGAGATGGAATTATCGTACAAAGATCATCACATAGGTAAGCGAAGAGTAGATTTCTTTGTGGAGAATAAGATTATGGTCGAACTCAAAGCAGTAAAAGCATTAGAAGATGTACATTTAGCCCAAGCCATTAACTACCTAGAAGCTTATGGTTTACCGATTGGGTTACTCATCAACTTTGGACAACGCAGTTTACAATTTAAACGAGTAATGAAGCCAAAAGGAAATAAGTCATAGCGTTTTTCCAATAAAACTGTATCTTTAGTTAACCATTTTTAATTCAGCTATGCCCATAGATAGTCTCTATATTAACAACTTCAAGTCAATCCGCGATTCAGGAGAAATCAAAATTCGACCACTCAATGTATTGGTTGGTTCGAATGGTGCTGGTAAATCGAATTTTATTAGTTTCTTCAAATTGCTTCATAGCATTGTTATAAATCGTTTGCCCAACTACATCGCAGAAAGTGGTTATGCAGACCGCATCCTTCATTTCGGACGGAAACAATCCAAAGAACTATCAGGTGGTATAATCTTTCGGGAAAATAGGAAAAAACCACCATCTAACCGCTATGACTTTGTGTTAATGCCTGATCAGAATAACAGCTTTTATTTTAGTGAAGAAAAAGGCGGTTACAATAATCATGTCAATATGCATTGGAAAAGACATCCTGACTGGGATTACATATATTTAGAATCAAGGTATCACAAGAGTGATCTACCAAGACATGGTGCTTCTCGATTCTCTTATTTAAGAGATTATTTTGAAGAATTCCGTTTATTTCATTTTCATGATACGAGTAGCTCTGCGCCACTCAAACAACCTGCGAAATTACGTGACAATGCCTATCTGAAAGAAGATGGAAGTAATTTGGCTGCTTTTTTATACCGTATTCAAGAACAACACCCATCTAATTTTCGATTGATTGAGTACGCTGTGAGTTCTATCGCACCTTTCTTTGAACGATTTGATTTGCAACCAGACAATCTCAATCCAGAAATGATTTTTCTCAAATGGCTAGAGAAAAATTCCGATGAGTATTTTGATGCAAATAGTTTATCAGATGGTTCTATTCGATTCATTGCATTAGCGACATTGTTACTGCAACCAGAACCTCCGAAAACGATCATTATAGATGAGCCTGAATTGGGCTTACATCCATCTGCCATTCATCAGTTAGCAGCACTCATTCAATCTGCCTCTGTAAATTCTCAAATTATCATTGCTACCCAATCGACTACACTACTAGATCAGTTTTCTGTAGAAGATATTATTGTAGTAGATCGAGAAGACAATCAATCTACTTTCAAGCGATTGAACGAAGCAGATTTTTCGAACTGGTTGGAGGATTATTCAATGGGAGAGTTATGGGGTAAAAATGTAATCGGAGGTACGCCATGAAAGCACTAAGTATTATTGTAGAAGGGAAAACGGAGATGAAGTTCGTGAAAGATCACCTTACTCCTTATTTCGCTCAGTATCATCAAATCTATGACGTTCGCCCCATCACACTCGAAACCAGTGTAGGACATAAAGGTGGTGATCTTCGCTATAAACGTTACAAATCAAATCTCAAAAAACTATTAGCTGGTTCAGGTGATTTTATAGTAAGTTCTCTTATTGATTTTTATAAACTCCATGAAGATTTTCCTGAGTATGAACAAGCGAAAAAAATTCCAGATGTTGAAGAGCGAGTCAGTTACTTAGAACAAGCTTGTATAAATGATATTGCAGATCATCGATTCATTCCATACATCCAACTACATGAGTTTGAAGCATTGGTATTTACAAACGCAAAAGGATTTGCTGATATTACAATGTCTGAACACAGTAGAAATAAAATCGAAAAAATCATTCAAAAATACGATAATCCAGAACTTATTAATGATGGAGCGACAACTGCTCCTTCCAAACGGTTGAAGCGATTAATACCAATTTACCAAAAACCATTTCATGGAAATCTGATTATCCAGAATAATGGAGGAATAAAAACAATCAAAGAAAAATGTCCTCGCTTCAACGTGTGGATAGATACATTAGTAACACGATTAAAAACATAAAATAAAATCATACCAATAACTCAAAAGCATCCAACTAATGACTACCCAACCTGAACGTATACTCGAAGATAATCTCGTCAAACAACTTATTGATTTGGGTTATCAGAAGGCCACCATCAATGATGAAAAAGATTTGGTGGACAACCTCAAAACGCAGCTCGAAAAGCATAATGCGATTCAGTTGAGTCAGGATGAGTTTGCTCAAATTCTCAATCAACTCAACAAGGGCAGTATTTTCAAAAAAGCGAAAATATTACGAGATCGCATTGCCTACACAACCGATGCTGGTGATTCAAAAAGCATCGAACTCATCAACCAGGTTCATTGGTGCCAAAATGAGTTCCAGGTGACGCATCAGATCAGTATGCAGGGGAAGTACAACAATCGTTACGATGTCACCTTGCTCATCAACGGTTTGCCTCTTGTGCAGATCGAACTTAAACGAAGAGGTTTGGAGTTGAAAGAAGCCTTTAATCAAACCAATCGTTATGAGCGACATTCCTATGGAGCGGGATTTGGTTTGTTTCAATACATTCAGATTTTTATCATCAGCAATGGGGTAAACACGAAATATTACGCCAACAACCGCGTAAAAGCGCGCAGTTTCAAACAGACTTTCTATTGGGCTGATGAAAAGAACAAACACATTCGTCAGCTTTCCGATTTTGCCAATGCGTTTTTAGAGCCTTGCCACCTTTCTAAGATGATTACCAAGTATGTGGTACTGAATGAATCGCAGAAAGTACTGATGGTGTTGCGTTCCTATCAGTATTATGCAACGGAGGCGATTGTGGAGCGCGTGAAGACGACTACTAAAAATGGTTACATCTGGCATACAACGGGTTCGGGCAAAACGCTGACCTCATTTAAAACCAGTCAGATTCTCAAATCGCTCCCGAATATCCATAAGGTGGTTTTTGTGGTAGATCGTAAAGATTTGGATTACCAAACCACCAAAGAATTCAACAGTTTCAGCAAAGGCAGCATTGACGGAACAAATAATACGAATACGCTCGTGAAGCAGTTCACCGATGCGCATACCAAGCTCATCGTCACGACCATTCAGAAATTAAATACAGCCATCCGTAAAAAACGGCACCTGACGAAGATGGAAAGCTTGAAAAAAGAACGCATCATCTTCATTTTTGATGAGTGTCATCGCAGTCAGTTTGGATTGACGCATGGCCGTATCAAATCTTTCTTTGAAAACTGCCAGCTATTTGGTTTCACAGGAACGCCAATCTTTGCAGAGAATGTGATCAAAAATGAGCTCGGCAAACGCACCACCAAAGACCTGTTTGCTGATTGTCTACACAAATACGTGATTACAGATGCGATTCGAGATGAAAATGTTTTGAAATTCTCCATCGAATACATCCGCACCTTCAAACAAAAAGCGGAAACCATCGACATCAAAGTAGAGGAAATCGACCGCAAAGAAGTGATGGATGCGCCTGAACGTTTGGAGCACATCGTGGAATACATCATTGCGCATCACCAACGGAAAACGCACAATAAGACTTTCACAGGGCTGTTCTGTGTCTCAAGTGTTGCCACCTTGATAGATTACTACCAACTCTTTCATCAGAAGAAAGCGGAAGGAAAACACCAACTAAAGATCGCGACTATCTTCTCCTACCAAGCGAATGAAGCTGATCAAGACGCTACGGGCTTTGTTTACGCTGATGGCTACGATGATGAATTTGCCATGGCAGCAGAGCCCGAAATGGAATACGATACCAAACACAGTCGAGAACATTTAGACGAGTTCATCGGACATTACAACCAACAATTTGGCACCAACTATTCTACCAAAGACAGTCAGTCTTTCTACAACTATTACAACGACATTGCCAAGCGAGTCAAAAACAAGCAGATTGACATACTTTTGGTGGTGAACATGTTCCTCACAGGTTTCGATAGCAAAGCATTGAACACCCTGTATGTGGATAAAAACCTCCAATACCACGGATTGATTCAAGCCTATTCCCGTACCAATCGAATCTTAGATGAGCTGAAGTCGCAGGGAAATATCGTTTGTTTCCGCAATTTGAAATCTGCTACTGATGATGCCATTGCGCTCTTTTCCAACATCGAAGCCAAAGAGGAAATCATCATGGAACCTTATGAGGAATACGTGAGAAGATTCAACCTCGCATTTGCCAAGCTGATCACCATTGCCCCAACCATCAACAGTGTAGCTGATTTACCCAGTGAAGAAGAAGAGTTGCAGTTTGTCAAAGCATTCCGCGAACTGATGCGGATCAAAAATGTACTCACCACCTTCACCGAATTCAGCTTCGATGACCTAGCCATGAATGCACAGTCATTCGAGGATTACAAAAGCAAATACCTCGATTTACACGATAAAGTAAAAGCCGAGTACACACAAAAAGAAAGCGTATCTATCCTCAACGACATAGATTTCGAGCTAGAACTGATCCATCGCGATGAGATCAATGTGGCCTACATCCTCAAACTACTCGCCAAGCTCAAAGATGCCACGCCAGAGGAACATGAATCACAACGCAAAGCCCTCGTTGAGCTAGTCGCAGGCGAAACCCGACTGCGTAGCAAGAAGAAACTCATCGAGAAATTCATCAAAGAACATCTTCCCTACATCGAAGACTCAGACGATATTCCAGAAGAGTTTGACAACTTCTGGAATACCGAACGACTCCATGCGCTTCAGTATTTGAGTACCGAGGAAAACTTAGATGCGCAAAAGCTCGAAGCCATTATTGGCAACTACCTCTTTACTGAAAAGAAACCCCTCCGCGATGATGTTATTGGCATGATGAACCAGCGGCCCAGCTTGAAAGAGCGCGGTACAGTTGCCGAACGCATCACCAATAAGGTGATGGGCTTTGTGGAGACCTTTATTAGTGGAATTGTTGGGGAGTGAGTGGATTAAAAGGGAAAATGCACGATGCGTGAAATAAATTAATGTTAGACAAGCGCAATAATATCTTTGACAGTTTTAAAGACATTTATTAGCTTTAGTCTATTTTGAATCTCAACAACCAATTACACTATGAAACCGACCATACTCATCATCGCCATACTTTCCATTTTCTCTCCTGCTTTCGCCCAATTCACCTACGAACACTTGGAAGTGGATTATGCTGGTGCCTATCAATTCAAAAACCTCAAAATCATTCCCATTCGCGCCAAACCCAGTTTTGCGCAGGCCAATCAGCAAGCCGCTAGCCTCAACAACGCCTTGAGTTTGCGTCAGGCCCTTGCCACCAATCAAGCGGCTATTATGGAACACACGAACGATCGGGGGCGCATTCGCGAAAACGTAAACATACTGACTTTTGAAAACTTTTCGGATCAGCCTATTTTCTTGATGTCTGGCGAGGTAATCACTGGCGGCATGCAAGACCGTGTGATTGCCCGCGATATGGTGATACAGCCTCGCAGTGGTCGCGTAGATGTGCCAGTGTTTTGCGTGGAAAAAGGTCGCTGGACATCTGGCACCAAAAAAAACAAGTTCAAGAACTACCATGAGGCCAGCATGCACCTGAGGCAGGTGATTGATCGGGAGAATAACCAAAGCGCTGTGTGGAAAGAGATTGCCAAGGAAAACCGCCGCGACCGAATCCGATCCAGTACTCAGGCCTACACAGCACACGCCAATTCGCCCGAGTACATTCGGAGAGAGAACGAATACCTGACGTTTTTCAACGAAAAATTCATGAACAAAGAAAACATTGTGGGCATTGTTGGCGTGACGGGCGGCGTGGTGATGGGTTGCGACATCTTTGCTTCGCCTGACCTGTTTTATCGCGAATACAACAATCTCATCTACGCGTATATTGACGAAGCCCTCACATTCGGGATAGCCATAACCATGACCGACGAGGAGGTGAAGCGCTACATGGACAACTTGCTCACCAACAGCGTGATGCAGGAACGCTTTGTGCGGCAGAATGGCAAAATGTTCAAGCAGGGCGAGCAAATCATTCACATCACCACGTATTAATTCTCGAATCACAATGAAAACGCTGCTGTTTTGGTTGCTGGGCACGTTGCCTTTGTTAGCGCAAACAACCTCAATTAAGGAAAACTTGGGACCGACAGTCAACGCGGTGGAAGACCAAATTTTGCCCGTGTTCTCGCTGGACGGACAGACGCTTTATTTCAGCGAAAACGCAGCAAACGGCCGTTACGAAATATGGTTCAGCCGACGTGACAAAGCGGGCAACTGGCAACCCAAGCAGAAAGCCGAAGGCCTAAACCCGCCCACCGAAGGCAGTAAGTACGTATTTGCCCAAGTGGAAAACGACTTGTTGCTCGTTAACGGCTGGTTTGAGCAGACGGGTAGCCATTGGGTGCAGTCAACAGGCTTGTCGTGGTACATGCCCAGCCAAAAGCGGTTCATACGACTTGACATTCCAGCCTTGCAAACGCAAGCTAAGGGCCGGTTTGTCAACGCATTTTTGCACCGCTCCACCAAAACGCTATTGTTGAGCTTCGCCGAAAACGAACGGAAAAACCTGTACGTATGCCAGCCCGAAAACCCGTTAGCCACATGGACGGGGTTGCGTTGGCAATCGCCAGTAAAGTTGCCAGCACCGCTCAACTCCGAATTTGACGATACTACGCCATTTTTAGACATGGACGGCACCACACTGTATTTTGCCAGCAACCGACCTGGCGGCTATGGCGAAGAAGACATCTACCGCTCCCGCCGCCTTGACGACTCGTGGACGAACTGGTCTTCGCCCGAAAATCTCGGATTTCGCGTTAACAGTAACTATGCGGAAATCTACTATTGCGTTTCCCCCTTACGAGATTTTACGTATTTCGTTTCGTACAAACACAGCTACGGATCAGGCGATATTTTCCGCCTCCGCACCGATTCCACGCAACGCCCTCCAACCAAGGAGCCTTTGTCCGAGCGCGACAGTGTGGAGGTGACCGAACTGGATGTAGCGCAATACAAGCCCAACAATTTGGTATTTCTAATTGACCGTTCAGGTTCGATGCAGCCTTCAAACAAGCTGCCGCTGCTCAAATTGTCGTTGAAACGGCTCATCGGCCAACTGCGCGGCATTGACCGGCTCACACTAATCAGCTTTGCTGATTCGGCCACCATTCATTTTTCAACGCAGGGCGTGACGCAGAAAGACAGCCTTTATCACCTGATTGATAGCTTTGTCGCTACTGGCGAAACCAAAGCCAATCGGGGGCTGCAACTGGCCTACGACTACACGGGACAGAATTTTATTGATGACGGCAACAACGAAATCATCTTGGTGACCGATGGACAGTTTAGCTTGTCGGCACAAGACCGCCAACGCATAGAGACCAACCAGCGCATCGTACTTTCGACCGTCGGCTTAGGCAAAGACTTTAAAGCACTGATCAACCTGCGTAAATTGGCGGCAAGAGCTAGTGGTAGTTACATCCACATCCAGCACGCCGAAACGGGTACCGAAGCCTTGCTAGAGGAAGTGAAAGCCCGTTCGCGGCTGTGAGGTAGCAGCGAAAAGTAATTATTATATTTTCTCATTTAGAGAATGACAACCTAATAAACCACCATGCATTTTATACTCCCCTATATTGGCAAAATAGATTTATCCAATCTTGAAGATTACTATGAAACAACAATTGATTTCAAGGGGAATGAGATTGAACTAGATATTAACTTTGAATCTGAGGATATCGAAGTCAGACGCTTAAATCTTATTAAAAGTGTATTTAAGAACATTTCAAGCTACGACTTAAAGAATCTCAAGTACATAAAAAATGATTATCGAAGTACTGAAGCTGACATAGTCAGGTTTTATATTAAACATCATATTGAAGAACTTGGGCAAGACATTCTCTCTCATTTGGTTAATTATGATATACTTTCTCCTTCTCCAGAACTTCAATTACTAGATAAACTTCATCTTATAAGAGTAGGAATCTATCTTGATAATGAAGATTTCAACATCGTATTTGACTATACAATTGATGAAGAGATCACCAACTACTTGGTTGTGGTAAATACGGATGAAAACGGTAATTTAGACTATATCACATCAGAGAGTTAAATCATCTTCAAATGATAATTTATGGAGGAATTAGATACTCATACATATAATAAGATCCAGTACCTTTGCAGAGCTGGAGATGAATTTGCAGACAAAGAAGATTATCAATCCGCCCTTCGAAAATACAATGAGGCATTAGAGCTTTTACCCATTCCTAAAACAAAGTGGGAAGCAGGGACTTGGATTATGGCTGCAATTGCCGACATCCAATTTCTTAGTAAAAACTTTGAAGAAGCACGACAAATATTAAGCCTTACACTAAGTAGCTTCCCTAATGCGCTTGAAAATCCGTTTTTTCATTTGAGATATGGACAATCCCTATATGAACTAAAAAACGTTAAGCTAGCTGCACACTATCTTTGTGGAGCATTTGCTATGGAAGGAAAGAAAATATTTCAGGATGAACACCCAAAATACTTGAATTTTTTAAAAACCAAAATCGAAACGGACTAAGTAAGTCCCTATTCATAGCTTGCACCAATGATTCCACATGCCGAATTACATGGGTGTGAATAGCTTTTAATAATAAAGTAGCAATTCTCACTTTGTAAAAAATGCTTGTTATTCTGCAAAAAAAGGACTTTTT
>JBMYQA010000187.1:0-11821 GCA_049600855.1 Flammeovirgaceae bacterium
TATTTACTTCCACGTATGCCAATCAATTTGTACCAAGTCCTGATGGGAAATGGTTGGCTTTCACCGAATTGTTTAAAGCGTACATCATGCCTATGCCGTATTCAGGTAAAACTTTTGAGCTCACGGCAAACAGCAAAGCATTACCCATCACACAAGTTGCTAGAGATGCAGGCATCAACATGCATTGGTCTGCTGATAGTCAAAAGCTACATTGGACGTTAGGCGAAGAGTATTTCACAGATGCGTTAACCGAACGCTTCGAATTTTTGGCTGATGCGCCTGACCAACTTCCCCCAATGGATTCTGTCGGCGTTAAAGTCAATCTGGAATTGGATACAGATACTCCTGAGGGGCTTATTGCCTTTAAAGGTGCTCGAATCATTTCGATGAAAGGAGATGAAGTAATTGAAAATGGGGTAATTGTTGTAGAAGGCAATCGCATTAAAGCCATCGGAGCAGCTGGGAGTGTTCCCATTCCTAAAAAAGCCAAAGTGATTGACGTTGCCGGCAAAACGATTATGCCCGGTATTATTGATGTACATGCACACTTGGGGAACTTCCGTTACGGCATTAGCCCGCAAAAGCAATGGCAGTACTATGCTAACTTGGCCTATGGAGTGACGACCACCCACGATCCTTCCTCCAATACCGAGATGATTCTTTCCCATTCTGAGATGATTAAAGCTGGGCATATGGTTGGTCCGCGGGTATACTCCACAGGCATCATTCTCTATGGAGCCGATGGCGATTTCAAAGCAGTGATTAATAATTTGGAAGATGCGCGTTCCGCATTACGAAGAACCAAGGCTTATGGTGCATTTTCTGTAAAGAGTTATAATCAACCTAGAAGGGAACAGCGGCAACAAGTGATTCAGGCTGCTCGTGAATTAGAGATGATGGTCGTGCCTGAAGGGGGTTCTTTCTTTTTCCATAACATGTCTATGATTTTGGATGGTCATACGGGCATTGAACATAACATCCCCGTTGCACCAGTATTTAAAGATGTCCAAAGCTTGTGGGGAGCGAGCCAAACGGGATATACACCAACCTTAATTGTGAACTATGCAGGATTAAACGGAGAATACTATTGGTATCAAAAAACCAATGTGTGGGAAAAAGAACGTTTATTGAGCTTCACGCCTAGAGGTTTGGTAGATGCACGTGCCCGTCATCGCACCATGGTGCCTGATCAAGAGTATGAAAATGGTCATATTTTGGTTTCCAAATCTTGTAAGGCCTTAGCGGATAAGGGCGTAAAAGTAAACTTAGGAGCGCATGGTCAACTACAGGGTTTGGGTGCGCATTGGGAATTATGGATGTTCGAACAAGGTGGGATGACTAATTTAGAAGCACTTCGAGCAGCAACTTTAAACGGTGCATTTTACCTCGGATTAGATGATGACATTGGCTCATTAGAGGTTGGAAAGTTAGCTGATTTGATTGTATTGGATAAAAATCCCTTGGAAAATATTCGCAACACCGAATTTGTGAAGTACACCATGATGAACGGTCGCCTTTATGATGCGGCCACATTAAATGAAATGGGTAACTACGATAAGAAGCGTAGCAAATTCTATTGGGAATTACCAAACTTCAACACCAATTTCGAATGGCACGATGAAACCAACAGCTTTTCGACTCCTAAATGTGGCTGTGGCATTCATTAAGCCCATTTAGTTTAAGTTGTTCGTGGAAAGCACTTACTCTACGAACAACTTTTAACATAGTGCTTTCCCTAAAAAAATAAGCAGTGGTCTCCCACTGCTTTTATATTATGCATAGCTCAAGTAAATACAAAATGCTATTCCATCGGCATATCTAAGTGCATGGGTTTAATGTAGCCACAAATTTCATATTTATTCGTGTTCCCGATTTTCTTCAACACAATTTGGCTGGCCTTGTTGCTTAACACCGAATGGATTTGCCCTACCGAAAGTGGTTTATTTAATTGGTATGTGCCAATGTATGAATCAATGTTTCTCCACTTTAAATCACTTGGATAGCTTAAGGCAATGGCACTTTTGAAGACATAAGGATACACTTTATTAAAATCTGGACTTAATGTACCTACAATGTATTCGCCTTCCTGTAACGTAGAAGCATCTACATGCGTAAAATCTTTCAAATTGATTAATCCCGATACGCTTGCCTCACTGCGCTCATTAATATTTAATCGCTTTCGGCTATAGCCCATTAATTTTGGAATTCCTGTATTATGATCAATATTGAAGAACAAACGTAAGTTTTGATTGTTCTTCATCCAATCGTGAATCCAATTCTCATACTTTATTTTGAGGAAGAATTTATTCACTTTATCAGGAGAAAAGTTACTGATTACATCGTTCAGGCAATAGACTGTTGGGGGCTTGCTATCTTTTCTAAAATTAAAATCTTTGTCTAATTCAGCTGAAATAATCGTATGCGATTTCAAATACCTCTCGTTTGCAGGATCATCAAAATCGATCAAATCGTCTGGATCTGCGTTTACTGCAATGGGTAAGATGAATGCGATGATAATTATTAAATACTTAGCCATAATGAGAATGCATTAAATTTTGAGCGTAAGCTCATAAAACTTGTTTTTTAATTGGCCTTAGCCAACAATTTCCGCTTTACCTTGTTCTTCCACCTTGGAAGCTAAATTTGGCTTAATGTAAATGCTGCTTTATCAGATTATTTGGTTTATCCGCAAGTTTTAGTAATGGGTAGGCTACGTAAGTTTGGTCTTTTTCATTAGTGTTTTACGCACATTCAAACAAAAAGTTACATCAAAATGTAAAATGTAATTAATTGCCTATTCTGCGAGGCATAAAACAGTAGTTTGATGAAATCCCACAAATTAGTTTGGCAACTGTTATGGTACAAAAATAATACATTTATAGTTAAAACTGCTAAAAACAGCCTTCACATGGTATAATTTTTACGATTTAATCGTTTGCGTATACACATCGGTTAGCTGCACTTTTCTGATCTTATAACGATAGAATCAGGGATTATTTTAAATTAACTGAGGAAAGTTAATCGTTATTTGACTAAAATTTCACATTTCCTACACCTCCAGAATCATAACAACACGCATACCGTTCAGGCTTCATTTAATCAAAGGTTTTCGCCTCGATGATGTACTACTATTTTCTATCTTGTACCACACTTCAATTGAAACATTCGATTGAAACAAATGTTGTACACTTGAGTTAGGTGTTTTACCTAAGAGCCTATTTGAACTTTTTCTTTCGGCTAAACAAAAAAATCAAACAGTCTCTAAGCTGCATCATGCTTTAACTTGGTTAATTTAACCGATGATGTACGTTGTGATTCATAAGCTATTTCCAAATGATTAATGCAAAATATACACTTGGGGCACTGATGAGTATTCCATTACTTCCTTTATTATATGTTCAAGGAAAACGGATACGCGCCTCGATTCCCGATTTGCCCGAAGCCATCAACCCTGAAGGTAAAGTAGACCTCAATGCTGCACAGACTATACAGGTATTAACCGTTGGGGAAAGTACGATTGCAGGTGTAGGCGTTGAAACGCATCAAGAAGGGTTTTCGGGGACATTGGCTCACACATTAGCCCATAAATTGCAAAAAAATGTCCATTGGAAAGTGTACGCAAAAAGTGGCTATACCGCTCAGGATGTAAAAAATCGGATTACTCCTACCATTCAAGAAGAAGCGGTAGATTTGATGGTGATTGGCTTGGGTGGAAATGATGCATTTAAGCTCAATCACCCAAAACGTTGGCGTTCACAAGTTAACGCGCTAGTTCAGGCCATTAGAGAAAAGTACCCACAAACGCCCATAGTTTTCAATAATATGCCACCCATTAAAACATTTCCTGCTTTTACACCTTCCATCAAATTTGTCATTGGGAATTTAGTAGAAATCTTGGGCAAGGAACTTGAGCTACTTTGTCATACACTCCCAAATGTACATTATCATTCTAGAGTCATCACCTTAGAAGATTGGATCCATCGGCTTCAGGTCAATGCTGAACCCAAGGACTTTTACAGTGATGGGGTACATCCTTCTAAATTGGCTTATCAAATATGGGCTAGGGATATGGTAAATTTTATGATGGAAAATGAGGTATTTCAACATCAGGATGCTGATTGATTTACCTTTATTCCCCATTTTCTACCCACGATTAACGCGACTCCTAGTAAGGATAAAACGAATACAACCTGAAATGATTCTATCCCTACGGCTAACCAATGAGTCGTTACATCGGGGGGAGTAACAGTTGGGATTTCTTTAAGCGCACTTAATGGTGGGTAAGCAACCCAACCGCCTGTTGCCTCCTCTGGTGGTAAAAATAAGCTCAGAAACTCTGCTAATAAGGGATGCAATATGGCCAATAAACTTGTTGTGATCAGCAGAATCCAGTTTGCCAATTGATTTTTAAAACGGGTGAATAATTGACGCAGTAAATAGATGAAGTAAACAACAAATAGGAAAATGGGAACGACAAACTTTTGAATGGATAATATAATAGTTGCATCGTTCAGCGCAAACTCCCAACCATTGCTAAAAAAGTCATCTATACCAAATTGCACAACGAATATGATGAGGGTAAGGATAAAGAGTCCCACAAGTATGAAGGCTTCTAGTTTAACAGTTGAATTTCTCATGGAATATGAAGTTGATAAATTAATTGTGCCATAAATATCGCATATTTATGCAGAACAGAAAACAGAGCGATGAAACTTAACCAACTTACACCTGCTATTTGGACAATAAGCCATTTCCTGTCTCCACAAGAATGTGATGAGCTCATCTACATGAGTGAGCTATCGGGTTACGAAGAAGCCAAAGTCAGTTTTACCAGCGGTGCAAAAATAATGAAAGGGCTTCGCAATAATGAACGGATTTTGTTTAAAGATGAAGTATTGGCACAAAAACTCTGGGCTAAATTAGAAACGTTTTGCCCTACTCATCTGGACAACTCCCAAGCAATTGGCCTCAATGAGCAATTTCGATTTTATAAATACGAAGGAGGACAACGTTTCAAAAAACACATCGATGGGCGATTCAAAAGAAATGAATTGGAAGAAAGTAGAATCACCTTTATGGTTTACCTCAATGACCAGTATGAAGGAGGCAAAACCTCATTTGACGAAATTAGCATTTCGCCCCAACAAGGCTTGGCACTTTGTTTCATCCACGAGCTAAAACATGAAGGAAGCCCAGTAACCTCAGGAATCAAATATGTGTTGCGCTCAGATGTGATGTATCGTAAGATTCAAGAGAAGTAATTATCTTAGCATTCTAATAAATCCCAAACTATGAAACCTATTCTAGCAGAAATCATTACCATAGGAGACGAAATCCTTTACGGCCACATTGTAGATACCAACTCTCAGTGGTTGAGTGCAGAATTAGACAAAGCAGGTATCAGAACACACCGCAAAATTGCAATTAGTGACCGCGAAGAAGAAATTTTAGCGGCACTCGGCGAATCTGCTAGTCGTGCAGACATTATCATCACCACAGGAGGTTTGGGACCAACCAAAGACGACATTACCAAATATACCTTTGCAAAATTCTTTGGCGTAGAACTCACTTACCGTCAGGAAGTGATGGATAATATTGCCAGCTTATTTAAAGCGCGTGGTCGTGAACTCAATGAATTGAATAAGGCTCAGGCAGATATTCCTGAAAATGGCGAAGTGATTACCAATACCATTGGTACAGCAGCAGGCATGTGGTTTCAGAAAGATGGAAAAGTATTTGTCTCCATGCCAGGTGTTCCGCATGAAATGAAGAAAATGATGGCTGAGGTAGCCATACCGCGCATGCAAGAGGTATTTCATACGCCTAATATTTACCACAAAATGGTCAAAACCATTGCAGTGCCCGAATCCAAACTGGCTCATATCTTGGAAGATTGGGAGGCCAACCTGCCCGAACAAATCAAGCTCGCCTATTTACCAAGAATGGGACAAGTGCGTTTAAGACTCACTGCTGTTGGTATGGATTTGGACGAATTGAAAAAGCTAGTGGATATCGAAATTGGGAAACTCCATCCGCTCATTGGTAAATACATTTATGCGTATGATCATGAGGAAGTTGAGCATACCGTTGGCAAGTTACTGCAAGCACAAGGTAAAAAAATGGCTTCTGCCGAAAGCTGTACAGGCGGATTAATTGCGGATAAGATCACTAATATTCCCGGTTGCTCAGCATACTTCATGGGCGGCATAGTCGCTTACAGCAATGAAGTGAAACAACATCAACTAGGCGTACAAGAAGAAACCTTAAAAATACATGGCGCTGTAAGTGAGCAAACGGCCAAAGAAATGGCTGAAAATGCCCGAATAAAATATGGTGCTGATTTTGGCATTGCTACTACAGGAATTGCTGGTCCAGGAGGTGCCACGCCCAACAAGCCTGTAGGTACCATTTGGATTGGTTATTCTGATGAACATGAAACCATTGCCAAACACTATCAACTCACACACGATCGGATGTTAAATGTTAATTTCACCTACAACTTAGCAATGAACTTGTTACGAAGAAAATTAATGGGTGTGTAGGTATAAATCGCTAAGGTTATGGAAAACAAGAGACTGAATGTGTTATTGGCATTTGTTCTACTAGTTGCACTTCAATCGTGTGGCGAAGAGATTGCCCGTTTGCCCATCAATCAACTTGCAAGTGAAGCCGATCCAGCAGCGCAAGAAGTTACTCTCGATTTACAAGAAGGTGACGAGGTTTTCTTTTGGTCAGACATGGAGTTGGAATATGAAGGTGATCTTACTCTGCGTTTCCATGTACACATCAATAAGAATGGTGGCAACTACAAGTCTCTGGAAATCAATCCATTTGAAAAAAGCCTGACCGTTGGAGAAGTAAAAACTAGCATTGGTGATCAGACTTCTTGGAGTTTTACGGGCAAAAACTCCCACATCAAAATTGAGGAAGATGCGAGTTATACTTTTCGATCTTATCTAATTGCCTCAGAAAGTGATAATTTGAAACTCCATAAAGCCGAATTGGTGTTGAAGAAATAAAAAAACAGCCTTCCCAAAATTCAGGAAGGCTGTCAAGTGTTCTAGCTTTGTTACTCTCCCAAACGAATTGGGCTCAGTAAAGAAAGCTCTTGCTCTGAAAATATCCTGGACTCAATGACAAATCGAATACCTAAGGGAATTTCCAATGAGAAGCTCGCCCCTCTTCCCTGTACAATATTCACGGTGAGTTGTGTATGCTTCCAATACTCAAATTGATCTTTTGACATGTAGAAGTCGCAACCACTGATTTGTCCTAGCCAAACGTCTGTTTCATTCAATATAAATTCACCTTTGGGAAAACACATGGGTGAAGAGCCGTCACAACAACCTCCACTTTGGTGAAACATCAGCTCGCCAAAATCTGCCTTTAGTTGTTCAATAACTGCTTGGGCTTCTGATGTCACCTGTACGCGTTTTACCTCTTCATTAGTAGCCTCACTCATCACTAAAAAAAGCCTAATGCTTTCTTATCGTAAGAAATGAGCATATTCTTGGTCTGACGGTAATGATTCAACATCATTTTGTGTGTTTCCCGACCAATACCAGACTTTTTATATCCACCAAAAGGCGCATGTGCAGGATAAGCATGGTAACAGTTTACCCAAACTCGACCTGCTTTAATATTTCTTGAAATCTGATACGCTTGGTGCATGTCTCTAGTCCAAACTCCTGCTCCCAATCCATATAAAGTATCATTGGCAATTTCTAAAGCTTCGGCTTCGTCCTTAAACGTAGTCACACAAACTACTGGCCCAAAGATCTCTTCTTGGAACACGCGCATCTTATTATTTCCCTTCAAGATGGTCGGCTTAATGTAATAGCCACCTGATAGTCCATCATTGTAAGCCGCTTCTCCACCCGTAAGCACTTCACACCCTTCTTCTTTGCCTATATTGATGTAATTTAGAATCTTCTCATATTGATCATTTGATGCCTGTGCTCCCATCATGGTTTCAGGATCAAGCGGATGCCCTAACTTGATGGCTTCTGTTCGTTCAATTACTCTTTCGATAAATGCCTCGTAAATGTCCTCTTGTACGAGTAAGCGTGAAGGGCACGTACATACCTCTCCTTGATTGAGGGCAAACATCACTGCTCCTTCTAAACACTTATCAAAAAACTCGTCATCTGCATCCATAATGCTCGAAAAGAACACGTTTGGTGATTTACCACCTAATTCTAATGTTACAGGTATGATATTTTTCGATGCATATTGCATGATGAGTTGCCCCGTAGTGGTTTCACCCGTAAATGCTACTTTGTTGATTCTTGGACTAGAAGCCAACGGTTTACCAGCTTCAAAGCCAAATCCATTTACAATATTAAGTACACCATCTGGCAAAATTCCTTCAATCAATTCAGCCAAAATCATGATACCCACTGGAGTTTGCTCAGCTGGTTTCAAAACAACACAGTTACCTGCTGCTAATGCAGGAGCTACTTTCCAAGCGGCCATGAGTAAGGGAAAGTTCCAAGGAATAATTTGCCCAACGACTCCCAATGGCTCCAACACATTCATGGACACCGTTGAAGAATCTAATTCACTTACAGAACCTTCTTCTGCCCTGATCACTCCAGCAAAATACCTGAAATGATCAATCGCCAATGGCAGGTCGGCAGCACGAGTTTCTCTTAATGCCTTGCCATTGTCCCACGTTTCTGCTCTTGCTAATGCTTCTAGGTTTTGCTCCATTACATCAGCAATTTTCAATAACAGGTTACTCCGCTCAGTCACTGATGAGTTATTCCAGCTTGGAGCTGCTTTCCAAGCAGCATCTATGGCTAGTTCAATGTCCTCGGCAGTAGAACGTGCTACTTTTGTGAACGAATTTCCATCTACTGGGGAAATATTCTCAAAATACTGTCCTTTAACTGGCGTTACCCATTTACCTCCAATAAAATTATCATATTGGTTCTTAAAAGTCGGTTTTGCGAGTACATCGCTGGATGTTGTTAGTACGTTACTCATTTTCAAAATATTTAATAGAATAAAAGAAAATAGGTTGATACAATTGTTTTTTTATGTACTATCAAAGCTAAATATTAAGTAAAAGAGTCATATGACCTATTCTATCAAATAGATGAACAATCCTATCAAATCCTGAACATATGAGTTTTCACTGACTAAAATCAGGTGATTTGAACAGCATATATTCGATATATTTTGATAAATTTAAAGTAACTCAATCCGTGTAACGATGAACCTTCCCAACAGTTATATTAAAAATAGGCGATTAGAGAATTTGGTAGAAAATCAAATTTCTTACACACTAAATAATGCAGAGATGCATGTTTTTGAAACCTATCAGCAAGCCGACCAAGTCCTATTATCCTTTAATCAACCGGTATTGGCGAGTATGTTGCGGGGGAAAAAAGTCATGCATATGGCTGATAAGCAATCTTTTGACTTTCTGCCTGGAGAGTCATTGATCTTGCCAGCAAGTGAATTGATGTGCATCGATTTTCCTGACGCTGATCTGCAAAATCCTACCCAATGCTTAGCAATGACCATATCGGAAGATAAGATTAAGGAAATTGTCTTATTAATGAATGAACAAAAACCCAAGGCAGATGGACAAGAATGGAGATTTACAGATTACAATTTCCATTTTACCAATGACACCGCCATTTACCAGATTATTCAGCGTTTGTTATTTCTATTTACCGAGCATCATGCCTATAAAGATGTTTTTGCCGATTTTATGTTAAAAGAATTAGTGATTCGGATTCTTCAGGCAGAAACCAAAAAGATTTACACCGAAAAGACCATGTCACTCTCAGGAAGTAATCGCATTGCTTACATCATTCAATACATTCGAAAAAACTTAACTCGTCCACTGACCATTCAGGAATTGAGTGAAAAGGCATACATGAGCGAATCCAACTTCTACCGAGTATTTAAGAATGAAATGGGGGTATCGCCAGTTGATTTTATCAATACCGAGCGTATTAAACTGGCTATGAGTTTATTGCATGACCCCAACAAGCAGGTAAAAGATGTGTATATGGAATGTGGGTTCAATAGTCTCTCTTATTTTACCCGGCTTTTTAAGCGGAAAAATAATAAATCACCTAAAGAATATCAGTCAACTTTTAGTCGTTTGGAGTGATGATTTGGATGGCATCTCAGCACATGTAATTCAACAGGTTATCTCCGCAAAGACAAGCTGCAATTCTTTCAACAGTTCATTCGATTCCCATACACCTTATATCAAGTCGTTTGCTGCTGTTTATACTTCGCCATGGCATCAAGTCCGATAGTATGCCACAAAATATTTGCTTCTATTCTCCTTTGAAATTTTATCCTATCAAATTTCTTCGTTGAATTTTTGTTTCGTCTAGCAAACCCTCGTTGCCACGTATCCAGTAGTTGACCGTACTTGCTCGATGCTTTAAAACTCAGTAACTGCGCTTCCATGAAGTCATTCCAACCTTCAAATGAATAATGCTCAGTTGCCGTTAGCTTTCCTGCCGAAAAACGAAGTAGTTCAAACGCTTCTTGAGGGTCATCATTACGAAAACCAAAAAATCGCCAATAGGCTCTTTTACTTTTATGGGCTAATAGCACCATTACATCGACCCAATTCAACTTACAATCTTCTGGTTGATTAGGAAAAACTTCCGCAAACTTCGATACTTTCTTCTCTTTTCCATTTTCACTAAGCGTGATTTGAAAATCTCTAATCCATAATATTTTGTCCTGTAATTCAACCGTTGCAATATAACCACGATGTAATGCTGAAGAAATAAGATTAGACTGCGGTTTTCTCTTTGGATATTTCAAAAAATACGGTTCGACCAGCTCTTCTTCCAGTCGATACTGTTGTCCTTTGTAATGTAAAATATCCTTGATTTGAAATGTCATGAGCGCTCCCGCATCAAACTTTTGTCAAACAGCATAATTATAGCGACTACTGCAATCATTTATTCAGGCTCGGCAGGATTACGAATTTCCTCCAAGATTTTATCGCCTCCTTTTCCTAAAATGAGCTTACCAAAATCAGCTCCCAGTGCTGTAGCTTCTTCTTTTGGCGCGGTCATTTCTTCGCGAATTAAGGTGCGACCATTAAGGCTAATGATGCCACCGTGAATGCGTAGTTGCTCTCCTTCTAAAAAGGCAATGGCGTAGGATGGAATGCTACAGCCGCCATCTAAGGCACGCAAGTAAGCCCGCTCAGCCAGTAAGCGGTATTCAGTTTCAGCATGATTGAGTGCCTTTCGTACTAAGTCCCGTGTTTCTTGATCTAAACTCGTTGCTGCTTCAATCGCTAGTGAACCTTGTCCAACAGCAGGGGTGAATTGATCTAGGGGAAGTTTTTGAATAATTTGGGAATCGTATTCCATTCGATGTACACCAGCATAGGCGAGAATTAAGCCATCACAACTGCCATCTTGCATTTTTTTCATGCGGGTTTGGAGGTTACCGCGCATATCTACCAAACGGATTTTGGGGAAATAATGCTTAATCAGAGCCACTCTACGTGTAGAGGAAGTTCCCAACACTAACTTTTGGCTATCGTCATCTAACCGCAAATAACGATTATAACTAACCACCACATCGGCAGGGTCTTCGCGTTCGGTAAAGGCGATAATTTCGAGTCCTTCGGGCAACGAAGAAGGTAAATCTTTGGCACTATGAACGGCAATATCAATTTGACCATTGAGCAATTTTGCCTCCAATTCTTCCGTAAAAACCCCTTTACTGCCAATTTTAGATAGGGTACGATCTAAAATTTTATCGCCTATGGTTTCCATCGTCTCCAAAGAAGCTTCCATACCGTGCTGCCTTAGTGTATGGGCAA
>JBMYQA010000188.1:0-11783 GCA_049600855.1 Flammeovirgaceae bacterium
ACTACTAACTACGGCTATTATATTTATTGTTTTGTTTAAAATATTGGCATAAATAAGGTATCAAATGAAGGCGTACTCATCAATCATCACATTCTCATGGAAAGGGCAGCGTATTGTCTTTGTGCCCAATCGCAATTTCTGGTTTCTAATTTCTGGCGTATTTGCTTGGCTCATCTGGTTTATCTTCCTCTTGTATCAAGAAGGACAAGTCATAGATTCAGAGTTACAACTAAACTTACTAAGTGGCTCGAATCAAGGAACGTTCACTGATGAGGAAGTCAGTAAGATGACTCCCAAGGTATTGGTTGCATTGACGGTGTTTGTGAATTTTATCCTTAGAAGGTTGATCAACTATTTTCTCAAGGTAAATAATGTCTTGTTGCTCGCAGAATCAAAGATTACAGCATTTCAAAACAGGCCTCTTGCTTTAACCATAGCAGGGAGAACGGTTTCATTTCAACCGAATAACAAACTTTGGTACGGAATCGGTTTGGCATTTGCCTTGGCAATAAGTACGGTATTTTACCTGCATTATAATAACCAGGCCATGCAAGAGCGCTTAACGGCAATGGAGCAAGAAACACAGCGTTTTGATCAATGGTTCGAAAGCCAAAGCTACAAGCAAGATGTGTTAGGATACTTTATCGATTATTTTAATGAGTATGATAAAAATCAAAAAAGTATCCAACAAAATTACCGAGAAGCCTTTCAAATTCAGAAGCATTTATTGGTGACGCAACACCTCATCAAAAACAAGGTATCTCGTATTGACCAATTAGACGATGAGAGTTTGCTCGTAATGAATGGTAAAATTGCGGCATTATTCAAGGAGTTAGTGATTGATAAGCAACGTATGGAACCGCATGTATACGATTACTTTACGGATACGGTTGATTTGAATAAGGTAAAAACGGCCTTAATGGAACAGGTAAAGTTTCATGTTCCTGCATCCATCAAGTTAGCACAGTCTGCCTTAGAAACTGCGTACGGAAGAAGGGTGGTAAATAACAATTACTTTGGAATCAAAGATAAAACCAAGCAGTCTTCGTACATGGAAACCACAGAGTATTACACCGCTAAAGAAGTAGCATACAACAAGCATAAAATTTTATCGAAAAAGAAGGTGAGGAAGAACGGAAAAGTACTTTATAAATGTAAAGTCAGAGATAGTTTTATGGATTACCATACTCCTTGGCAGTCATTTAGAGCGCATTCTGTATACTTGGCGAACAACAAACGTTATGCACCACTATTCACCAATGGAAAAGATTACCGAGCTTGGGCCGATCGCATTGGTTCTACAAAATATGGAGGGGTAGGGTATGCCACGTCTCCCATTTATGGAAATTTACTTAAAAAAATTATTGCGCGTTATAACCTTGATTTATTGGATTATTAATTGTTGAAACCATGGAAAAGCAAAAAATGATTATTGATAATGCACCTGTCTTTTTTGTTAGCGATATCTTGAAAGCAGGAACGTTTTACAAAGAAAAATTAGGTTTTGATTTTGAACGTTACTGGGGAGAAACTCCTAGCTTTTGCATGCCCACGAGAGATGGCTTAACCGTGATGTTGCAACAAGTTGCAGCCGAACAGGTAAAACCCAATGGGCGAATCGAATGTTGGGATGCGTACTTTTGGATAAAAGAAGCAACACTGCTTTTTCAAGAATTCAAAGCTAAGGGAGTTGAAATCGTATACGAACCTTTAATTAGAGAACATTATGAGATGAAAGAGTTTGCCATCAAAGACCTTGATGGACATATACTAGCCTTCGGACAGAACTGGGAGGGCGAATAATTGGATCAAGTTTAACTATTGAAGTTGGCACTTATCAATGGTTAGCACTAAGTTATCAGAAAAAGGGAAACCGTCAGCATGAGCTAGACGGTTTTTTTGTTACAATGCTGGTGTTCTGCCACCATCTACTGGTAAATTGATTCCATTAATGTAAGCGGCTGCTGGACTAGCTAGAAATGCAGCAGCAGCAGCTACTTCTTCTGGTTGGGCTACTCGTCTTGCAGGAACGGTTTGTTCCATAATTCGTTGTTGCTCTTCGGTACTTCTATTGTTTTTGCGTGCAAGCGAATCAATTAAAGAACTCAGTCGGCCTGTATGGGTTAACCCTGGAAGTACATTATTTACGGTAATGCCGAAAGGTCCAAGTTCATTCGCCAGTGTTTTTGCCCAATTCGCTACTGCACCTCTAGTGGTATTGGAAACGCCTAAGTTGGGAATCGGTGCTTTTACAGAGGTAGAAATGATATTAATGATGCGGCCAAAACCAGTTTCTTTCATGGCAGGAACAACCGCTTGCATTAGGTGGTGATTACAGAGTAAATGGGCTGAATAGGCTGCTAGAAACTCTTCCGCTGTAGCTTCGGCTGCTGGGCCAGCAGGTGGGCCTCCTGTATTGTTAATGAGGATGTGTGCAGGGTTGGTAGCCACATGTTGGGTAATGGCTGCTTTTACCGAATCAGGGTTTGAAAAATCGGCAATGAGCACGTGATGTATTTGATTGCCTTGTTGGGCGAGTTCTTCTTTCACTTGCGCTAATCGTTCTCGATTACGGGCGAGTAAGGTAATATGCGCTCCAAGTTGCGCCAACTCAATAGCTATGGCTTTGCCAATACCTTGTGAGCTACCACATACAATGGCGTGTTTATTTGTAAGATCGAGGTTCATTGAAATTAAGGTTGGGTAGGGTTGAGGTTGAATTCATGAAAAGTGCTAGCCCAAGTAGTGATTACTTGAACTAGCTATTCGGGTGTATTACATCTTTATCACAACACCATCTGCTTCGATGGCTAGTTTTGTTTCTTCTTCAGTAATTGCATCAATTTCCGCTTGGCTCTTGCCCTCATCCTCTGCCAAGTGCTTAAGCATATCTACAGATACCGTTTTAGTCTTCGCTACACCGTTCAATACCACTTCTTTACCAGCCAAATCTTTAGGCATAAAAAGTGCATAATCTTTAAACGTAACACGCACGGTACTACCATCCTCTTTTTTGAGGGTCATCCAGCATCCTTTTTTCTGACAAACTGCTTCCACCTCTCCCTTTACCACACAATTCACAGAGTCATTCGCTTGGATTTCCTCTGATAAAGACGCAAGTGTGATTGCTTTACTTTCATCAACAGCTACGCCAAATTTGTTTGGAGTTTCTTCCTTTACCGCTGTAGTATCCATTGGCTTATCTTCTACTTGTTCTTCTTTTTGAGCACAAGAGAACACAAACAAACAAATAAATAAGGCTCCTAAAATCTGCTTAATCATAATGAAAAAAAATTTGTTGATTGTTGGTAAGTGGTTGGATGGAAATAATGTTACATTTACTTCTACACAACGACTTAGCAAATCAATAGTTAATTATAAAAATAGACAAATGATACATACACCGAGATCAATCGAAATGACTATAAGCTTTTCATTTTGTTGAATATGATCTAGGTGGCGCAAAAATAGTGTATTTTAATCAATTTGCTGCAAAACAATAAAACCCTTCTTGTTAAGGTTGAAGGGTTAAGGTCGATTTTTTGGTCTGAATAATTTCCGCCTGATTCATCATCTGCTTTCGATTTCTACCTGAATTGTAAAGCGGAGCCTGATCGTCGTAATGCGGACTCAAGAAAAAACCAGATTGCCCCGTTGGTAATACACTCACGCTATTTTCAATATCCGAAAAATCAATAATAGAGCGCATAGCAGGGCCAAATACGATGCTAAACCCACCCTGTTTATTGGGATATAATCGGAAACCTTCATTATTGATCGTTTCATTTCCGCCTACCATTGGAAAGGTTCCTACACTGAAAAATTTATCCAGAAGCGGTACGGCCTTAAAAGCATGATTGTGTTTTAAGGTATGTATATCGCCCCATTTTGCCTCTGCTACACGTTCAAATAGGGCTTCTAAATCAGTTACGGCACTTTTTACGGCTTTGGTTACAATAGCACTTCTCGTCTCTTTCATGTCTTTGGTCGTGATATCGTCCCACCAAACAGCGGAATCATTTTGTATATAACCTGCCCAAGAGCGTTTCATCAGGTGAGAAGATAGGAAAGATTTAAACAGCTCGGCTCCCATTTCATCTTCCATGCTATACTTTAAGATGTAGTATTGCGTTTTGTAATACACAGAAGGGGCAATGTCATCCAATTCGTGTGAACCATCCCAGTTTTTTAGTAATGTGATGGCATCTACATATTTTTGATCGGTGCTAGGTGTTGATTTGAATGCAGCAGCAATTTCTTTAGCGATGGCTGGACTGGTAAGTGAAGTAGTGAAAAAGTTCATTTGCCTTACTTTTTCCATATCCCATTGATTTTCTTGGGTAAGTAAGGTAGCAATGGCTTTTCCTCGATCTTCGGGAACATAATAGCCTGGCACAAAATGACCATTCATGGTATCAGGCTGATTATTAGCTGAATAAACAAAGCCTGATTTGGGGTTTTCTGATTTAGGGTTGTACGCGAAGTCTAGGAACTCAACAGGATCGTCTTTGCCACTGGCTCCATCTAAAATATATTTCGAATGTACATGGTCTGGACGCTTAAATAGTTTTGCGGAAGCCCACCAAGCAATATTTCCCTGCGAATCTCCAAACATGATATTTAAGCCAGGAGCATCGAGTTTACGGGCTGCTTTACGCGCATCTTCTAGTTGTTTAGCCCGAGCCAATTCATAAAAGGTCTCAATGGATTTATTTTCTAATTGTAGAAATGACCACCAGACTGCAATGGGAGCATTGCCTTGATGATGTAAATCGTGCGTAGTTAAATCGGAAATGAGTGGCCCATGTTTGGTGCTTCTCACAGTTAATGCGATGGCAGCACTATCTTTCACCTGAATGGTTTCTTCTCGGATAATAAAATCGTCCCAATGATCCACTGCCCAATATTGGTTGGGGTTTTCAGGATTTACCTTTTCGCGATAAAAATCCACATCATCATTTTCAAACATGGTTAATCCCCAAGCTGCATTTCGATTATGACCGATGAGGGCAAAAGGAATGCCGCCCGCATGACGACCATACAGGCTGAAACCAGGATATTCGAGGTGCGCTTCGTACCAAACTGCAGGTTGGGCGTAGCCCATGTGGGTATCATTGGCTAAAATCACTTTCCCCGCTTTGGTTTTCTGCGGGGCAATTACCCATGCATTACTACCGATCCAAAGTGGGATTGGCAAAGCCGCAAGTGCCTCTTGGATGGCGGTATGGTGGTAAGCCATATCTGTAGAATTGACTGAATCAAAAGCACTCACCGTAGTTGGGATTTTTGTCATTCCACTCGGATACGCTAGGGCTAAGTCGTGTAAGTAGGCATCACCCATCTTGACTTTGATGAGCTCAACGATGGGTTCTGTTTTAAATGCTTCTGCAAAGCCAAATGCCATTAAGCCTCCAATGGCATAAACATCCGCCAAGGTAAATGGCTCAAAATCAACACCAAGAATAGCATGTTCAATGGCCTTGTGCGATTGTGCATAAGTATTCACTCCTTTTAGGTAGGCTTCAACGGTACTGATAAAAGGAGCATTAGGCTTATTTTTATAAAAATTCATACTTTTTTGGGCTGCTTGATAGATGCCTAATGTTCTAAAAAAACGATCGGTATCTACTGTAGCAGTGCCCAAAATTTCTGATAATCGTCCTTGTGCAGCTCTTCGCATCAAATCCATCTGAAAAGCGCGTTCTTGAGCATGTATGTAACCTAAAGCAAAATAAGTGTCTTTTTCATTCTGTCCATAAATATGGGGAATGCCATATTCATCAAAATGAACAGTAACTTCCTCTTTTAAACCTGTTAAAGTTACCGCACCTTCATATTGTGGCATAAATGAGTAAACGTAGACATAGACACCTCCCAACAAAAGTACGATTAAGGTAAGAAGCGTTAATAGAACTTTTTTTAACATGGTTTACTTGGTTTTACTTGATGGATCGATTTATATAGCTCGTAGCAAGTTAGCGAAAAAGTATGAATGTGTATTGCAGCGAAATCAAATGAAAGTACTTACCTTCGAGAGAAATGTTGCAATTACGGGTAATTTTTAGAAATCATTTTTAGATGTTGTACCGTTCACAACAAGGCAAAATAGGCTATTTACTAATACTATGTGGTATGCTAATACCGCTACTCGGCTTTGCCCAACGTTTTGAAGTACCTATAAAATTTGAAACGTCAGAACATGATTTTGGCGAAATTAAAGAGGTTGAGGGTAAAGTAACAAAACGGTTTCGTTTCAGAAATGTTAGTAATCAAACCATTAAACTAAAAGATGTTGTAGTAGCTTGTGGTTGTACTTCCCCAAATTGGCCTAAGCAGGCACTACAAGCGCAAGATACCGCATCCATCTTCATTACGTTTGATCCTACTGATCGACCTGGAGCATTCAATAAATACATTCGAGTAGAAATTGAAGGAATTGGAAAGCCTATTTATTTAATCATAAAAGGTAAAGTATTACCTCGACCTCCTGGTCCGCGTGATTGGTTTCCATTTCGACTAGGAAATTTATGGTTTAAACAGCAAAATATGTTTGTAGGAAGTCTGTATCAAAAAGAACAAGCAAGCTTTCAGAATAAGGTATATAATGCTGGCAATGAACCTGTTGAGATTTTGTTAAATCTGTCCAAACTTCCTTCATTCTTAGCTGTTCAATTTGAAAAATTAGTTATTCCTCCTAAAGATTCAATTCAGTTTACCCTAACTTATCATGCACGCAAACGGAAAGATTGGGGATTTGTTACTGATCCGTTTTTATTGAAAACGACCGATACTGTAATGCCAAATAAGGAATTGGGCGTAGGGGTAATTTTGAAAGAGCGATTTAAGAAGAATACAAAAAAAAATCCCAAAATTAGCGTAGCTAAAACTACATTTGATTTTGGAGAGGTGCCTGTAGGTCAGCACGTAATCATTGATATTCAGATTAAGAACACCGGCAATAAGGCGTTGAAGTTTCGGAAGCTCAACTTGCCTGCTTGTAATTGCATAACTGCTAAACTTCCTCAAAAACGCTTAAATAAGGGGAAAGAAATGTCATTACAAGTAACGGTGAATACCGAAAACCGCTATGCATGGCAAAGTCTTGGGTTGACCTTAATTACCAATGATCCCAAAAATCATTTGCTCGATTTAAGGATTGAAGGTAATATTGTTGACAAGGAAAAGTGATCCTTTAATGGTAAATACATTCATTAACACGTTGATTCATCAAATTTCTTTCCCCATTTATCGCTTAACTAAGCCATTACTGCTGTTGGCATCAGTTTTTATGATGATCACACATCAGGCTTGTGTTCCCACAAAGAAGCTTGGCAAGGAGGAGTATTTATTATTCAACCAAACCATTAAGGGTACTAACAAGTTAAATACGGAAGAATTAGAAGCATTTTATCGTCAAAAAACCAATCGTAAAATCTTATACATGCCGATCATGCCTTATTTGAGTGCCTATTATTTAGGTAAGAAAGGTTTTGATAAGCACCTTCATCAGGATACCATTCGAAGAAAAGAAAAGATAGCACTGATTCAACAAGAGATCGATGCGAAGTTCTTAGTATTGGATTCCTTGAGAAAACAGCAAATTGAGGATACGTTTAAACTGAAACGCAAAATTGGGAAGCTAGAGGATAAAAGGGATGCCAAGTATGCTAAAATGTTGAAAAGGGTGAAGGAAGGGAATTGGCTGATGAGTTCGGTAGGGGAGCCTCCAAGCATATTTAATAAAGAAAGCCTAGACATTACCTTAGAGCAAATGAATCGCTATTTACAGCATAAGGGCTTTTTTGCAGGAAGTGTTTCGGCCAACTTGGATACTGCGGGGAAAAAAATAGCGGTTACTTACCAGGTGGTTGAAAATCAGCCGCACCTCATTGATAGTTTAACTTATGGAATTCAGGATAGTTCCATGTTGCACTTGGTGCGTAAAGATAGTGTGAATTCCTTGCTCCAGCTAGGTGATCAGTTTGATGAAAGTAAGTTGGAAAAAGAACGCATTCGTTTATTGCGCTTGATGAAAGACAATGGGTATTACACCTTCGTAAAAGCATTTATATTTTTTGAAGTAGATACCTTGCGCTATCCATATCAGGCACACATCAAAACCATCATCAGAGATCCACCCAATGGGGGTAAACATCGCGTATATCGGATAGACGAAGTGGTTGTAGAAACTGATGTAGATATTAATCGGCAGCGTACTAAAGCGGATACGGTGAATTATCAGCAGATTATTTATATCCAAGAAACGCAGAAGTATTCGGCCAAAGTACTCGACCGAAAGGTGTTTATTCGGAAAGATAGTTTGTATAGTCAAACCGTCGCAGAAGAGACGCAAAAAGCCTTTGCTAATCTGAATATATTCAAATTTGTCAACATCAAATACGACACAGTGGGCGGGGGCTTTAAGGCAAATATTTTCTCCCAGCCCTATCCGAAGTATCAATTATCAGGAGAATTTGGGCTTAACCTCAGTCAGTCATTACCTGGTCCTTTTTTGTCTGGATCATTTATTACCAGAAATATATTTGGTGGAGCAGACATTCTTGAGCTCCGCGTACAATTTGGCGTAGAGGCTCAGGCAGGTGCAACTGATGAAAATGCCAATTTCCAGAGTTTGCAATGGGGCGCAAATGCGTCGTTTTCTTTTCCTCGAATTATGTTTCCAATCCCTTTAAAGTGGAAGAAAAAAGTGGCCTATCGCGCTCCTAAAACACTCATCTCAGGTGGTTATTCTTTTGTAGATCGTCTGGAATATAATCGGAAAAACATTCAAGGAGCCATATCTTATCAATGGCTAAATAAGAAAAATGCACAGTTTAGTTTAAGTTTGCTCGATCTCTCTGTGGTCAGTACGCCTCGTATTGATTCTTCTTTTCAGGCTCGTTTAGATGAGCTTTTTGATCAAGGAAATACCATTAAGTTTAGTTTTGATAACTCGCTGATAACCAGTACAATATTTACGTATACCAAAACAGGAAATACCTTTAGAGACCGAAAATTTAAATACACGCGCTTATACTTAGAAAGTGGTGGTGGATACCTCAATTTGCTCAATCAAACGTTCTTAATAGATAGTGAAACCATTTTTGGCTTGCGTTTTTACCGTTTTTATAAGTTTTCAGTAGACCAGCGTTTGTCGTGGCCCATTGGTAAAAACGGACAGCTCGCTTCTCGAATACATGCAGGTTTTGCGAAGCCTTATGGTAGCGGCACAAACGTATTGCCTTATGAAAAATATTTCTTCTCAGGAGGTAGTAACAGTAATCGTGCGTGGCGGGCAAGACGGGTAGGGCCTGGGAGCTTTACCCCTGAACTGACTGATGAAGGCGTGTTTGACTACCGATTTGAGCAGAATGGCGAAATCTTATTAGAAGCAAACCTAGAGCTGCGCGGTCACCTATTTAGTTATTTTGATTATGCGTTGTTTATTGATGCTTCTAATGTTTGGATGACTTCGGAGGACGTTACTCGGCCAGGAGCTCAATTTGAAATCAATGACTTTTGGTCAGAAATGGCCGTAGGAGCAGGTATTGGCTTTCGGCTTGACTTTTCCTTTTTACTCATGCGGTTAGATATTGGCACTAAGATTTTTGATCCTGCTAGGCCGCGTAGTGAACGTTACATTGGCAATAAAATTAACTGGCAAAATCCTTTTGGGGAAAAAGGACAAACCCTGTTAAATATCGGTATCGGTTATCCTTTTTAAGTGCTGTGAGGACAGCAGGATTCTCAGTTCCGAACGGTTGAGTCTAATGCATTTTTGAAGTGTTAATATATTTTATGAGCGAAATGTTTGTTTGCAATGCCAACCAAAATTCAATATTTTAAGCACAAGTTGTTTAAATGGTAGACCAAAGATCATACGATGAGGCAGCAATTCTTTTCTTTTCTAATATACTGCATTGCCATCTTTTTTTCCACTATTACTATTTCTTTTGGGCAAAACACCGTTGGACTCAATCCCGAAAAGAAAATCCATCAATACTTAATTGATAATTGGACTACCGATAATGGTTTGCCTTACAATAACCTAAGTCATGTTTTTCAAGCAAAAAATGGTTACATCTGGATTTCTACGTTCGAAGGATTAATTCGATTTGATGGAAAAACCTTTGAGATTTTTACGCAAAAAGATTTTGACGTATTTAAAACCAACGGGATTTATCAGGTAGATGAAGATCAGGAAGGTCGTTTGTGGCTGGGCACGCAAGGAAGTGGCTTATTGAGTTATCAAAATGGGAAAATGGAGAACACCACTCCGAATTTTGATAAGCCAATCAGTGCTGTTTTGGCTTCCAAAAATGGCGTAATATGGATGGGAACCATTAACTCTGGTGTATACTCATTGATTGATGGCAGGCATGAAGAACTCGTTTTTGAAGGCTTAACCAAAGCGGCCATTCGAAAAATTATCGAAGATGATAAAGGACGAATTTGGATAGCCTCAGAAGGACATGGCTTGTTTATGTATGATCATGGGGCAATGACTCATTACACGGTGGAAGACAAGCTGTTGAGTGATCGAGTAGTCGCGTTGGCAGTTGGGAAAAAGGGAGAAGTCTGGGTGGGCACAACAAAAGGGTTAGCTAAGTTTTCAGATGGCGTATTTTCAGAAGTGGCGGGTTTTGAAAATATCCGAATTACAGACCTCATGGTGGATAATTTTGGTAGCCTTTGGGTAGGTACACGCCAAGGTTGTGCACGAATGCACGTTGATTCAGCCGCAATAGAGTGGCTTACACAAAAGGATGGATTGTTAGGCAATGCAATATCAGCATTTACCCTAGATAGAGAGGGAAGTATGTGGTTGTGTACCAGGCGATCAGGTTTATCGAGAATTCGAGACGGTAAATTTGTGAATTACTCCCAACAAATGGGCTTAAGTGCCAGAAATATTAATCTGATTGCCGAAATTGCCCCAAATGAATATTGGATAGGCAGCGATAATGGAACTGTAGACATATTCAAAGAAGGTAAAATGGATGCTTATCAACTGCCTCAGCAGTTTGAAAATGCGCGCATCAAACACCTCTTAAAAGATTCGAAAGGTCGAATTTGGATGGCTTCTTACAAAGGTGTTTTAAAAATAGAAAATGGGGAGCAAACGTATTTTGCTAAGGAGCAGGGTTTACCCGAAGTGCGAGCTAGAAAAGTGTTTGAAGATCGGAATGGAAATATTTGGGTTGGGTTTCGGAGTGGTGGCTTAGCAAAATACAACGAGGAAGAAGGATGGAGCATCATCGCTGCAAAAGCGGGCTTGGCTTCTGAGTTTATTATGTGTTTGGGGGAAGATAAGGCTGGAAATCTATTGGTGGGCACCAATGGCGGTGGACTTAACATCATTAATGAGCAAGGTGAAATCTCGGTGATTGATGCAAAACAAGGATTAAACGGTACACTTATCTTTAATTTACATGTTGACACTGCTGGAATTGTATGGATGGCTACCAATGCGGGCATTGCGCGTTACCATACAGGTGATGGTAATCAAGTCACCATGTTTAGTTCAAAAGATGGCTTACCCATTAGTACGCCTTTTGATATTATAGAAGATGATTTAGGCTATTTTTGGATGCCTTCAAGCGATGGCATTATTCGGGTGTTGAAGCAAAACATTCGAGCATATGAGCAAGGCGAGCTCAACGAAATTCCCTACTTAATGTACAACCGAGGGGATGGGTTAATTTCCAAGGAATGCACGCCTTCCGCAGAGGTGTTGAAATCATCAGACGGCCAATTGTGGTTCCCGAACTTGGAAGGCTTTG
>JBMYQA010000189.1:0-11656 GCA_049600855.1 Flammeovirgaceae bacterium
GACCAGACAAGCTGAATAGTAGGAAATTCTTTGTAATCATAGAGCCATAGTCCATAGCCAAAGTAATCAGTCATATGTTTTTTGTCTACCGCAACGAATTGAGAAACTCAACAGAATACAAAAATAGTAATACTACCTGCATCTATTGTTGGTTTTCCAGTAACATTACCCATTGAAGAGCTAGGGCATTTCCGCCAACTTGCAAATAGACTAAATCCAGAAACTATGAGCAAGCTCAGCTACTATCTCTTAATCAGTATCATTTTTAGTGCAAACTGGAAAGCACAAGCACAAACAGAACCTTGGACTTATCAGGATTGCATTGCCTATGCCCATGAGCATAATATGCAAATGAAGGAAAACCAGTTTGCCAAACGTTCTGCCGAATTAGATATTTATTATGCAAAAAAAGCCTTTGTTCCTACCATTACTATGGGAACTTCGGTGAATGTTGGCCTCGGTCGTACGATCGACCCTTTTTCCAACCAATTTACGACTGAGCCTGTTATTTCCAATTCATGGAATGTTAATGCAAGCTTACCTATTTTTCAGGGCTTTCGTTTACATGCAGATTTGGAAAAAGCTAAAATTTCACTGGAAAACAACCAGCTTTCAACGCAAAAAGCAAGTCGTGATCTTGATATACAAATTGCGAATGCTTATTTGCAAATTTTATTTAATGCTGAACAACTCAAATCAAGTCAGAAACAACTTCAACTAAGCCAAGCCCAAGTAGAGCGTACTGAGAAACTTATTCAAGCAGGTCGCTTACCTCAAAGCAACATTTATGAACTGCAAGTGCAAGTAACTAATGCGGAAGTGCAAGTTGTGAATGGAAAAAACAATTTGCTGGTATCAAAACTACAGTTGAAGCAACTATTAGGTTTGCCTGCCGAGCAAGCTTTTGCAGTAAGTTATCCTACAATAGCCGAGCCTGATAGTACCTTTTTACTGCTATCTTATGAGCAGATTTTTGACTTAACCCGTATACAGCCAGAAACCCAACTCAATGCCTTGGCTGTAAGGCAAGCAGAAATTGATTACCGACAAGCCAAGCGAGCCTATTTACCAAATTTGTCCATTTCGTATGGTGTGGGAACAGGTTATTCGAGCCAAAGCCGCAATTTTGTTCCAGGAGAAGGAGAAGTACAAACCGTGTTAAGTCCCATTGGTTTTGTGTCACCAGATGGTGGACAAACACGGGGAGATATAGTGTATCAAGAAAGCTTTATTGGTCCTAATCCCGTTCCTGTAACAGTACCTTTACAAGATCAATTTAAAAATAACGTCAACCAATCAACTAACCTCAATGTTAGGATTCCTTTTTTAAGTGCGGCCACCAGCCTAAAGCAAGGACTTAGAAACACCCGTTTAGCTGTAGAACGGGCACGAATGAAAGCAGAGAATGATCAAAACCAGCTCAAACAAACGCTATTTCAAAAGTTTACAGAAGCGCAAGCGGCATTTCAAACGTATCGGATCAACCAAAAGAAGCAAAAAATACAGCAAGTAGCGTTCAGCCAAGCAGAAAGTAAATACCAAAAAGGGCAAATCAATTCCTTTGAATATACCACAGCCAAAAACAGTCTTTGGATGAGTGAAAATGAACTTTTACGAAGTAAGTATGATGCTGTGCTCAAAATAAAAATCCTCCGATTTTACATGGGAGAAGAACTAAGCTTTTAATGATGTGACTACGCAACGTCATTTCAACCAATAAGACATCAAACAAAAACAGTTATGTTTGGAAAATTAAAAAAATTCCCCAATTACAAACAGGCCGATTCTAACGATTGTGGGCCAACCTGTTTGCGGATGATCGCCAAATATTATGGCAAAGATATTTCAGGCCCTGCTATTCGGAAATTAGTCTACCGAGGTTCACAAGGCGCTAACCTCTTAAATCTCAGTGATTCAGCAGATCAACTGGGCTTTCGTACCATGATGGTGAAGTGTTCCTTAGAAATGATGGAAGAAGAAAAACCAACCCCATTTATTGCCTACTGGAATCAGAATCACTATGTAGTGGTGTATAAAATTAAAGGAGGAAGATTTTACATTTCCGACCCTAATGGCAAGCGTACTACAGTAGACCGTGAAACGTTTCGTAAAGCTTGGTGTACGGCCAAATCAGGAGGAGAAGATGAAGGAATCGCTTTATTATTTGAGACTACTCCTAACTTCTACACCTTTGAAGTAGAAGAGGAAGAAGCTGGTGTAAACTTCAAGTTCTACCTCAAATACATTATCCCACATTGGAAGCTCATTATGCAACTGGTCATTGGCATGGGTTTAGGAAGTGTATTCTCACTCATCACGCCATTTCTAACACAAGCTATGGTCGATCAGGGCATCCAAAATGCTGACATGAACTTTGTTTATGTGTTATTGATTGCCCAAATTATGATGTACATTGGTACAACCACCGTAGGGCTTATCCGAAGTTGGGTGATGCTTCACATGAGTACTCGTATCAACATCTCTGTTTTATCAGATTTCTTAGTGAAGCTTATGAAGCTTCCACTTGGTTTTTTTGATGCAAAGAACTTAGGTAATATTATGCAACGTATGGGCGATCATTCCCGTATCGAATCCTTTTTGACGTCACAATCTTTATCTATCCTTTTTTCATTGGTAAATCTTGTTGTCTATAGTTTTGTGATGTTTACCTACAGCATTGAGATGTACGGTATCTTTGTGATTTCCAGCGTCTTATTTGCCTTATGGGTAGTTGCTTTTTTAAAGAAACGAAAAGAGTTAGACTATAAAAACTTTAATGAATCAGCCAATAACCAAAACGCAACGGTAGGCTTAATCCAAGGAATGCAAGAAATTAAACTGCATACCTGTGAAAAACAACGGAGGTGGGAATGGGAACGCGTACAAATTCGCTTGTTTAAAATTAGTATTAAAAGTCTCATCTTAGAGCAATTTCAAGGAACAGGAAGTTCTTTTATCAACCACATGAAATCCATCATCATTTCATTTTGGGCTGCTAAGGAAGTAATTGAGGGCGATATGACTTTAGGGATGATGATGGCTGCAACCCAAATTTTAGGGCAGCTCGATGGGCCAATCAACCAATTTGTAGGCTTTATTCAGCAAGCACAAGATGCAAAAATTAGTTTAGAACGTTTGGGTGAGATTCATAATAAGAAAGAAGAAGATGCTGAAAGCATGGATGAAGCAGCCTATATTATTCCTGAAAATCAAGATATTGAGATTAAAAACTTGAGCTTCCGTTATGGCGACCCAACAGGTTTGTGGGTGTTAGATGATTTAAGCATGACCATTCCTTATGGTAAAACAACGGCTATTGTTGGAGAAAGTGGTAGTGGTAAAACCACTTTGATGAAACTACTACTTCGGTTTTACGAACCGGAAAAAGGAGAAATTCGATTGGGAAATATGAACCTGCAACATCTGAATGCACGAGAATGGCGAAAAAAATGTGGGGCAGTCATGCAAGAAGGACATATTTTCTCTGATACCATTGCCCGTAATATTGCCATTGCCGATGAAAACCCCGACAAAAAACGACTTATGGAAGCAGCAGACATAGCGAATGCGCGTTTATTTATTGAAAATATGCCTTTAAACTATAATACAAAAGTTGGGGCAGAAGGGAAAGACTTGAGTACAGGACAAAAACAACGTTTACGCATTGCCCGAGCAGTCTATAAAAACCCTGATTACATCTTCTTTGACGAGGCGAGTAGTTCATTAGATGCCAATAATGAGCGAGAGATTACCCAAAAAATTAATCGTTTCAATGAAAATAGAACAGCTGTGATTATTGCCCACCGTCTCAGTACTGTGCGTCATGCTGATAACATTGTGGTACTCCAAAAAGGACGTATTGCCGAACAAGGCACACATAAAGAGCTCACAACTAAAAAAGGCTTGTATTATGATTTAGTAAAAAATCAACTTGAGTTAGGAAATTAAATTAGTGGTACTCTTTCCCGCTTATTTACATAAATAAGGGGCCTTTTTTATAAAAACAGTAATTATACCTATTTCTATTATAACTCAAATTTAAGAACTTGTGCCACTAAATAATATCAGTAAACTAAACTGCCGACAAACCCATGTAACAAATTTATTCCATAGTTATTCCAAATAAAAAAAGCTCATGAAACCCTTACACCTTCATTCATACAATGATTATACTCCTACCGTTCACCTTGATGCAGGTACAGGCATACTACACTTTTCAGGAACTTGTTTAATGCGGCATATTTGGCAAGTAAGCTGCCCTGTTCTTGAATGGACAAATAACTATTTAGCTACTAAACCCAAACAAACCACCGTAGTACTAAACCTGGACAGGTTTAATGTTGTTACCACCAAATTTTTGTGGAATTTTCTTAGAAAACTGGAAGAATACTACGAGGCATCAGGCAACCAAGTAATACTCTACTGGAACTTTGATTTGGCCGACCTAGAAATGCAACAGATTTTGGAGGAATTCCAACAGGCTTTTTCTTTTCCTGTTAAACACACCTCACTTGTTGCAATAGAAGTAGCGTAGTACTACCTATAGCAAAAGGCTCATTTCACGTATCACTACCAGTAGTAATGCGGCTATATTTATGTGACATTTGTTTATCTGATTTGATTAATGTTTCAATAAAAAATAAATGCCTTATGAGTGCCCCCGTATGGATTAAGCAGAAAGATGCCGAGCACAATAGCGTGGCAGTAATGCAAAACCTGCTACGCCAATTAAATGTAGAGGTTACCAATCAAACCATTGAAGATGTGTTAAAGGAAAACCCAAACTATCCTAGTTTGGCTTCTCTTTCCGAAAGCTTGAGTGATTGGCGAGTAGAAAATCTAGCGGTTCGTTTAGACGAATCAGATTTAGTTGATGTCACCTTCCCCGTAATTGCCCATTTAAAACCGCCTGTAAAAACAGCGGAAGAATTAGCAGAAGAACAACAAGCTGGAGCTTCTTGTGGGATTGGTGACGAAATGAAAACCCCTCGCTTTGTGATGGTTTCTGAAGTGACGGACACTCAAGCACGTTACCTTGACACAGAAAAAGGCTGGATCACTGAACCACGAGAAGAATTTCTTCGGAAATGGTCAGGTATTATGCTTTTAGTGGCAAAAAACTCGCAGTCTGGAGATCCTGATTATAAAAAAGCGGCACTCAAGGAAAGGCTTCGGAACTTGAAACTACCTACTGTATTTGTAGGAACGAGTTTATTAGTGCTCGCCATTATCATGACGGGTATCTTTTTACAAGGAAATATGCTGCAATGGCTTCCCCTCTTTGCCGCAAAATTAGCAGGTACAGTGACCTGTATACTTTTACTCATTCAACTCGTGGATAAAGAAAATACCATTGTCAATAAAGTTTGTAATCTAGGAACAGGCCCAACAAAAGCAGAAAAGCAACATGGAGCTTCGAGTTGTGGTGAAGGCGTATTAGATTCTAAAGCAGCAACCTTATTTGGTTGGTTGAGCATGTCAGAAGTTGGTGCATTTTATTTTGTAGGCGGCTTATTATCCATTGCCTTTGGCTTGTTCTCAAATGCTTTAACCAGTGTATTATACGGGTTAGTTGTCCTGAATATCCTTGCCCTCCCTTACACTATCTTTTCAATCTACTATCAAGCAACAAAAGCGAAACAATGGTGTACCTTATGTGTAGCGGTACAAGTGATTTTATGGTTAGAATTTGCAGCAGGCATTAGCCTTTGGGCAAATGGATTAGAAGCATTCAATTGGCATGCACTCACTGCACTCGCTTGGGGCTTTGTATTGCCCACTATGGCTTGGGTTGTATTTAAAGCGGGTTTAGGCAAAGAAGCACAAATCAAAACACTTCGCAAACAACTGAATCTTTATCAGCGTAACCCAGCCATTATTAAAGAAAAACTGGATAAAGGCCGTAAAGTAGACATGACGACTCTACCACAAGAAGTGGTCTTGGGTAATCCTGAAGCAGCATTTACTGTGACCATCTTTTCTAACCCTTTTTGCGGCCCTTGCCAAAAAGCTCATGAAGAACTTGATAAGTTATTGGATGAATTTGGTAGTGGTGTTCGTGTAGTATTTCGTTTTACGCATAAGGGAGATACTAGAAGTATAGAAGAGCAAATCGCTCAAATCAAAACACAGCTAGAGGAAACACAAGACAAAGAACAACTCAAAAGTTTGAAAGAGTATTATGGTGGCGAAACAGTTGAAGATTGGAAAAAACGCATTCAAGAGCGACAAGCGGATACTGATCAACGTAATTCTATTGCCTTAACTTTATTAGCATTTGCTCATGCAGGAGATACGAACACCTTGCATCAAGCAATGACAGCATGGTATCATGTAGCGCATAAAACACCTGATGCTATTCAAGCATGGCAAGAAAAGTACCCTGTAAATCCAGCCTTACTTGAACAAATGAAGCCTGCCTTACAAGCTAGTAGCGAGTGGGCACAAAACGCACAAATTAATGGTACACCTACTTTATTTGTCAATGACCGAGAGTTTCAAAATGGGGTACAATATGTCACGGATTTGAAATACTACATTCGTGCGATGGAAGAAGAGTTAGAAGAGGAAGAGGCAAAGACTTCTAATATTAAAGAACAACTTGTACACAGTCGTCCTATAGCAGTACAAAAACTTCCACAAGAAGTGATACTCGGCAACCCTCATGCAGCTTCTACTATAACCGTATTTACAAGTCCTTTTTGCAATCCTTGCAAGCTGGCTCATCAAAAACTTGATCAATTGCTTCAAGAAGTTGAGCATAATGTTCGTCTAGTATTCCGTTTTTCTAATCAGGGCAATCCAATGCGTGTAGAAGAGCAATTTGGGCAGCTACAAGCAGAAATGGAAAAAAGTCAAGATGAAGCACAAATCAAGAATTTAAAAGCCTTTTATGGAGAAACGCCTGAAGATTGGTACAATAAGTTTCATGAGATGGCAAGAGAGCGTGCGAAGCAAGACATTATTGCCTTAACGTTACTATCACTAGCTCATCTTGGCGATACGAAAACTTTACATCATGCCATGGCGGAATGGTATAATGCAACAGATAAGTCAGCAAAAGCGATTGAGCAATGGCAAAAGAAATATCCTGTCAATCCCGTACTGCTCGAACAAATGAAGCCTGCTTTACAAGCAAGTAGCAACTGGGCTGCTAAAGCACAACTTAAAGGAACTCCTACATTGATTGTAGATGGCCGAGAACTCCAAAACGGAATGCAATTGATCTCAGACTTGAAATACTATGTTCAGGCGAAGGAAGACGCGTTTTCAACAAGGAGCATCGGGCAAGCGAGTATACCAGAAATGCCTGCAATTGTCCCTATAAATAATCATTAAATTGAAGATGGATATGATTGGTAAACCAAATTTACATTGGCCTTTAGTAGTATGTATGCGTGTCTAAAGCATGTCGTTTTAAGCGAGGGGGGCTTTGCCCCTCAGCTTTTTGTTCAGCAAATGCCCATAGTTCTTCGCTCATCTGTACTACCGTAACCTTTTTCTACCTCACCTCAAAACCAAAAAATCATGTCAACAGCTAATGGAACAGCAATAATTTTAGAAGAAGACCTCCCTCAAGAAGATAGTTATGATATCCACAGTGGTTATGATGAAGATCGCCCGCTAATTTTGATGCGGGAAGAAGATGTGGACATTAAATCTGAAGAAGTGCGGGAGGTACTCGGCAATCCACCACATTGGATTATTCGTTCGGGTATACTCATGATTGCTGTTGTTACAGCTTTAGTTTTAGCTGCTTCCTATGTGGTTCACTATCCCGATACCTTACCCACAGAAGTAACCATTGCCACAGAAACCCTCCCAACCAGTGTAAAAGCAAAACAAAGCGGAAAGCTCACCCACTTATTCGTTAAAGAACATCAGCAGGTAAGTAAAGGAGAATATTTGGGGATTTTAGAGAACACCGTGGTGTACCAAGAGTTAGTTCCTGTACAAGCTTGGTTTACTAATTTTTGGGATAAACTTCATAAAGAGCAACAAATTATAGCTTTTTATCAAGGAGTTACTCCAAATTTAGGGACGCTACAATCCTCATTTGCCAACTTGAAAAAAGCCTGTAGCGATTACCAATTTTACCTTTCTCAAGCAGCTAATCAACGAAAAATAACACAGCTGAACGAACAAATTCGAGTACAAGAACAATTAGGAAGCAGTATTGAACGAAAAATCAAGGTGAATCATCAAACTTTTGCCTTAACTGAAAAGCAATACCAAGCTGATAAAGCTTTACATGAAGAAGGGGTGATTTCAGAACAGGAATATGATAATGCCGAAAAAACCTATCTCAATGAAAAATTAACCCTCGCCAATTTGGGAAATGAACGAGCGAATCAGCAATTACAAGTAGAAGGGCTCAAACAACAAATTGTAGAACTAGAGCAGCAAACCACGGAACGTAGAATTCAATTGATTGATGCGATTCGGCAAGCAGCTATTAGTTTCCAAACTCAGTTAACCCAATGGGAAGAAAGTTATGTATTAAAAGCTGCTATAGATGGAAAAGTGTCTTTCTATAAATTTTGGACACAAAACCAAGAAGTGCAAGGTGGTGATGAAGTTATGGTGATTATTCCTCATTCAGATGATTTATTCGCTTATTCTTATTTAGAAGCTGCAAATTCGGGTAAAGTGCAGGAAGGACAAAAGGTGCGCATTGAATTAGCAGATTTCCCCTTTCAAGAATTTGGCTATGTGTATGGTGTAGTTACGGCTAAATCAGATATTTCTAGGGATGGCAAATACCTCTTACGCATTGATATGCCCAATGGCCTGATGACCAAATACGGTGAAGCCTTACCTTTCTCACAAGAAATGACTGGAACAGCCAATATCATTACGGAGGACTTGCGGCTTTTAGAGCGTTTCTTTAAAGGATTTAGAGGAACTATAGAACAGTTTTTATAGTAGAAAAGGCTAGATTACTAGCCTTTCAATTCCTCCACCAACCAACTATCCACCTCCTTGAGCTCTGTATTAAAACTTGCTCCAATCGCATAAACGGGCTTAGCTTGCCCCAAATAAGGTTGTACATAGCCCTGTTTTTTAATTTGCTCGATGGCGTTTTCAGCCGAATCATTCACCTTAAATTCAAAAATATAAACTGCATGATCCGCTTGAATAATGCTATCCAATCGGCCTTTAGCTACATGCACTTCCGATTGGATATGTACACCAATGAGGCTAAAAGCCAAATGCATTACCGTATGGTAATAAGCCTCATTGTTTTGGTGGAGTTCGTAGGGAATACTGCCAATGAGAGCATTGATGTACGTTGGAAGTTGATCAAGTTCATGATCTAATAAAGCATTGGCCATGCGAAGTGCAGGTGAAATATTGCTCAAATTACGCCCTTTCACATAATCAGCTAATAAATACTGCAACATCGACTCTTTCACCTCCTGATTTGGATAGCCTAAGATATACTCTCGTGTTCGTGTACTTCCTTTAATGGTTAAATAACCTGTTTGAAATAGCAAGGTATCAGGAGCAATATGCGCTAGCTCGTAACTTCCAAGTAGATTTTCAGGTACAATTCGTTCTTCCAAATCGTATAATTGTTCGTTTTTGAGCAATTTAATGAGAAAAGTGGGTGTACCTGATGCAAACCAATAATTATCAAATTTCAAGTCACTATATACCTGTAAAATAGAAAAAGGATTATACAAGCGTTGATTGAGATTTCCCCAAGCATAGCCATTATACCACTTTTTAATCCTCATTTTTGCCCAATCTTCCGCTTCTCCGTATGCTACTGCAAGTGCTTTGTTCTCTTCTACAAAGTAAGTATCTAATTCTTCTTGTGTGATCCCACAAAGTGCATTAAACTGCCTAGAAGTCGTTAAATCCTTCAAATTATTCAGATCAGAAAAAATAGAAGTACGACTGAACTTCGATACTCCTGTCAAAAACACCATCCGAATGTGTAAGTCTAGGGGTTTAAGAGCCGAATAGAATTTCTTTAACGTATTTCGGTTAGCTTCGGCTTGAGGAATATCATCGAGGTAATCAATAATAGGCTTATCATATTCGTCTACTAACATCACTACTTGCCCTAGTTTTTGAGAAAGTGCTAAAATTAGCTCCTCTAATTGCCCAACAGGAGTAGTTTTATGGAGGCTAATGCCATAACGTGCCGCCTGCTCTCCTAAGCGTTGGAATAAATAGGCATCAAGCCCAATATCTTGGTAAGCCGCACTATTAAACTTAAATTCAATTACTGGATTTGTTTTCGACCAATCCCATTGATCTTCAATCCATAAGCCTTTAAATAAGTCTTGGCTCCCCTGAAAGAGTTCGGCTATAGTAGAAACCAACATGCTTTTGCCAAACCTCCGCGGGCGTGAGAGGAAAAAGTATTTTGCGTAATTAACAAGTTGATAGACTAATGGCGTTTTATCTACATACAAAAAGTCTTTTGTACGCACTTCTCTAAAATCTTGTATGCCAATGGGAAGTTTTTGCATGTTTGTTTATAGACTGTACCTGAACAAAGATAGCTTTTTGTACCTGTTTTGTATATAAATGAGTAGATGTTTTTAATCTGTGTCCGTATTTAGCCCTACCCCTAGCTTACCTATTTTGGAATGAAAAGATCGCTAGCTCATGAAAACTATTCATCATGCTAAGATCACCCAAGAATCTTGAATGCCTATTTCACAAATACAAAACCTCGCAGAATAACGATTCCAAAAGCCTAATTTATTTACAAATCAAATACTGTATTTTATAATAAAACCAGTATAACTACTTACAAAAACAATCCAATACAGTAATACTACTTAATAAACACCAATATTTTACTGACGTTTTAACATCTTTAAAAGACGAGTTTTGAAGTATTAAACATTTTGAAACTTGAAATAATAAGACAATGAAAAAGTTTTTAAACAAGAAATTAAGTGTTAGCCAAGCGAGAGAAGTTCAAGGAAATGGCATAAAGAATTGTAGAGGAAATGATGTGGACACAAGTGGCTTATACAGATGTCCTATTAATGCTAGTAGTGATAACTGTGGCCTTGCAAACGCTGCGTGTGACTTTATCAGCCATACAGTATGGAGAGTAGACGTTGAGTCATTGCCGTTTTTTAAATACAAAATCTATTGTTATTCTCTATTACCGTTCAACAATTGTTAGGTAGTTCTCCAATGAGCTAAAAGTCTTTTTACATTTTAGCATAACTTAAAGTAACCGCATAGATTAAATGCGGTTACTTTTTTTTAGAGAAAAATGGGTTTGTATGATTCATATGTTTAACACAATGATTTATTGCTGAAATTGTTTTTTTGATGTCCTAATTGACACTTTATACTTTCTGTAACATTGTGTAAATAATAAATAAGACTTTACCACATACCACAAAAGCCTTGACTCGTCAAAGCTTACTAACTCGCACATCCTCAACAGGCTCAATTTGATCAACTGCAATGCTTCCTTGGCAGTGAAATAACCATTCCTCAATTGGCTCTTTTACGATGGCTTCCCAAAATGCCTTTTTTGACCTAAACACGAAAAGGGGGCTTCTTTTAACCCTTCATACAAGACAAACAAAAAGCCACATCATTTCCTGATGCGGCTTTTTTGATATTACAAACAACTATATATGAAAGCTTTAAAAGCCAATCACATAAAGACCAT
>JBMYQA010000190.1:0-11636 GCA_049600855.1 Flammeovirgaceae bacterium
AACACTTGAAGGGTTTGCCCTCCCAAATCGCGCAATGAGGCTAACTTTTTGTATTGCGCATACAATACCATAAAAGATACTCCAAAATAGGTCACGCAAACGCCTAACACCAATGCTAACTCTGCATTTCCTAAACTAGCGAGTAAACCCGCTCCAAATATAACGGTGAAGGCAACACTCCAATACGTTTTGTAGCGCATCCGCTTCGTCAATGTCGAAATCGCTGATTTTGATTCTTTATAAATTGCTTCCATAATTTCCTCCTTTTTGAGTTTGGGTTTATCAAATTTCTCAGCTTGGAGTTTCTGCCATTCTTTATGCAAGTCCATAACTCTTCCGTTTTTTTAATCCTTCAATGATCTGTTGTTTGACTCGATGTAGCTTCACATTAATGTGATTGACCTTTAAACCCGTGATTTCGGCAATTTCTCCATTCTTGTAGCCATCTAAATGCAAGGTGATAATCATTCGGTCGATTTCATTCAACTTCTTGATTTCAAGGTAGAGTAATTCCGAATTTTCCCGTTGCTCTACTTCTGCTTTCACACCTGTTTGGGGAAGTTCTTGAGCATGCTTATCCACTTTTTTCTGATCCTTGCGCTGAAAAGTAAGCACGGTATTCAAGCTCACCCGATACAGCCAAGTTGAAAAGCGTGACGCTCCCCGAAAACGATCAAATGACTTCCAAGCTTGTAGCAAAATCTCCTGATAAAGGTCTTTCCGATCTTCAGGCAAATCCACATACAAGCCAATCACCTTATGGATGATGCCTGAATGGGTTTGAATCTGATCGAGAAACTCCTGTTGCTGCTTGTTCATAAAAACATGGTGATGTAATGATAATTGTTGATGATTGTGATTTAAAAATACGTGCAAGTGAAGGATATCCTTTAAAAACCAGTTTGACACATTAGTGATAAAAGTCATATAAAAATTACAAGCTGTGCGACTTTTTTCAAAACTGCAGCACGAACCACCTTAAAAGTAAATTATTTTTAACACACAAAACACTGACTATCAATATATTATAAACAAGTTAGAAAATTTCCAAAAAAACTGTTATGGAATTTATGGAAAGCTGCCATCTCTATGGTGTACGCAGCTTATTGCGGTATAACCCAAAAATCTAATTGAGTAAAAGAGCTACTCACTAACCATTAATTCTTGATTCACAATGAAAAAGAACACATTTTTAGTCTTCGCTTTTGCCTTATTATTAGGAATGCCTTGGATCACTTCTGCCCAAGAAGTCAATGAGGAATATAACTACAATTCACTTCGCCCTATTCGCAAATCGGATATGATGTATTTAAACACCCTTTGGTGGCGAATGGACATGCGCGAAAAGCAAAACGAAGCATTTTTTGCAGAAGGCAATCAGATCACACAGATTATCGTAGACGCGGTAAAAGCTGGCGTATTACGCCCTTTTACAGATGACAAGTTAGAAACGCGTATGAGCTTAAATGAGTTTTTAGAGAACTTGAAATTACCAGAATCAGGAATGGACGAAGACCCAATAGATGGCTGGCCCTCTGAAGAAGAAATATGGCCTGATGGTGATGGTACTGAGCCTTGGACAGGAGAAGGTTCGCTCACAGATGGCACAACGATTGAGGGAGCGGAGTCTGCAGGAGACGATGAGTTTTTAACCAAGCAAATGCCCATCTTAGAAATTAAAACCCAATTAATTTTTGATAAAAAGCGTTCACGCATGTACCGCGAAGTAGAATCAATCACCATCGTCATTCCTGGCGATTATTACCCCAGTGGAATTGATAAGAAATTAGCCACATTCTCATATAAAGAACTCGTGGAAAACGTATTTGTAGATAATCCCAATGCTACGTGGTACAATTCACAAAATATAGTAGAGCACCGAAATTTAGCCGATGCCTTTGACTTGAACTTAGAATCTGCTCAATTGATTCGCTACGCCAACCCTAGAGATGCTTACATCGAAGATATTTACAATGGCGATTTGAAAGTTGCCTTAGGAAAATCACAAGAATATACACACGGACTATTGGAAAAAGAATCCAATACGTGGTCTAACTAATCCATAAAAAGACAAAAGTAAGGGCGAAATACCTTTCGCTCTTTCATCCTCTCCCTACTCCAAAAGAAGATGAAGCACAAAAAAATAGGCCAATCTGAACGATTGGCCTATTTTATCATCAAAATATATTTCCTTTACGCACCCGCAGTAGAAACTTTACCCTTCGTGCTTGTCTCAGCACTTTTGCTGCTTCCACCGATATTACGCGTATCGTATACTAATGGAGTAGCAATGAAGATAGATGAGTAAGTACCAAAGAACACACCTATTAACATTGCAAATGAGAAACCTCCAAGTGCCTCACCACCAGATATAAACAAGATTAAAGCTACAATCAATGTCGTAATTGAAGTCACAACAGTACGATTTAATGTACCATTAATTGATTGATTAAAAGTAGTTGCTGTATCTTGAGATGGACGTAAGTTCAGGTATTCACGCACACGGTCAAATACCACCACGGTATCGTTAATGGAGTAACCAATAATCGTCAGCATAGCCGCTACGAATACTTGATCAATTTCATAAGAAAGGCCAAGCGCACGCGCAATTGCAAAAACGGAGAATACCATCAAAGTATCGTGGAATAGGGCAGTTACCGCACCTAAACCGAACCTCCATCTACGGAAACGTACCCAGATGTAGAAGAAAATCGCTGCTAATGAAAACAACACAGCAGTACGAGAAGCGCTAGAAATATCGTCAGCAATCGTAGCGCCTACTTTTGAGGTAAACGGTATAGAGAATTCATCCTCTGCCAAATCTAATTTATCGGCATCAAGGTATTTTGCACCAGTAAATTGCTCTAAACCACCCACAAGAGCCTGCAATACCTTATCATCAGCATCTTCCTTGGTATCATCAATTAAATAGTTGGTTGTAATTTTTAAGGTACGATCGTTCCCAAATGTTTTTACCTCCAAACCAGCATCTGTAAATACATCACGCAAGGCACTTTTTACTTCTGTATCAGAAACATCTTTACCAAACTTCACTTGGTAAGAACGCCCACCCTCAAAATCAACACCTAAGTTTAAGCCTTGCGTCCCAATCAATGCCATACCAATAATGATCATTGTAGCCGAGAACACATAGGCAATCTTACGCTTTCCTAAGAAGTCGATATTTACTCCTTTCAACAAACCTTTACTCAATGGAGTAATGAAGCTAATATTATCTTTCTTACCATCTTTCGTCATCAAAGAAACAACAACGCGCGTAATGTAAACTGCCGAGAAGAATGAACAAGCAATACCGATCATCAATACCGTTGCGAAACCTTTGATTGGTCCTGAACCGAAAGCAAATAAGAAAATGGCCGTTAAGAAGGTGGTTACGTTGGCATCAAAAATAGTCCAGAATGCTTTTTCGTAACCTTGATTAATCGCACGTGATAGGTTGGAATCAACTTTCATTTCTTCACGAATACGCTCAAAGATGAGTACGTTGGCATCAATGGACATACCGATGGTGAGTACAATACCCGCAAGACCAGGCAAGGTAAGCGAAGCGCCTAAACCAGGAGAAGCTAAAATGCCGAAGATGAAGAAGATATTGAACAACAAGGCTAAGTTGGCAATTGCCCCACCTTTTGCGTAGTAGCCAATCATAAAAATAATTACGATTAGTAAACCAGCAACAATCGAAATCAAACCAGACTGCTGCGCAGCAATACCGAGTGTAGGACCTACGATAGCCTCTTCAACAATACGCGTAGGTGCTGGCAAACGACCAGCTTTCAAGATGTTAGCAAGGTCATCCGCATCTTCTACATTGAAGTTACCAGAAATAATTGAGCTACCTCCAGGAATTTCCTCATTAATGACAGGAGCAGAATAAACGCGGTTATCCAGCACAATAGCGAATTGTTTACCAATGTTTTTACCCGTCAACACTCTCCACTTATCCGCCGCATCATCTGTCATACGCATCGAGACCGCAGTTTTGCCATAGCTATCGAATGATCTACGTGCATCGGCAACTACCTCACCACTTAAAGCAGCTTTACCCCCACGACTTAACTTTAAAGGATATAATTCAAACAAGTTTGTTCCCTCAACACGCTCTTTATGTGCCCAAGCAAAACGCAAGTTTTTAGGCAGCAATCGTTGCACATCTTCACGAGCCAAATATTCATTTACTTTAGCCGTATCATTTCCTGAGAAGGCAATAGGTGTTAAACTTTTGATCAATTTACCGAAACTAGAAACTTCAGGTTCTTTTTGCTTAGTCGTGTCACTATCACTGCTTCCACCAGTAGTATCGTCTGCAAATAGACTTCCAGTATCTTCTGTTTTAGTAGTCGTATCAGCGTCTACAGCATCTCCTCCTTCCTCTACATTAATGGCATCTTCTGCTTGCTCTTTTTTGTAAAGCATTTGGTCGATAGCCAAAATCGTTTGAGCAGCTTGTGTAGGTTCAAATACTTCTAAAAACTCAAGCTTCGCCACATCCTTCAATAATCGTTTTACACGATTGGCATCATCCACACCTGGTAATTCTACCTGAATTCTACCCGTTCCTTCAATGCGCTGTACCAATGGTTGTGTCACACCAAATTGGTCAATACGCGTTTTGATGATTTGTTCAGCTGTATTGATTGAGTTATCTACTTCATTAGAGATAGCCTCTTCAATTTCCTCATCTGTACTGTTAAAGCTTACACGATCTTTATTCGCAGTGGTAATAAACACTTCTTGCAAGCTTACATTATTTGCTTTTAACGCTTGAAAGAATAAGGTAGTAAAGCGCTCTTGACTATTCTTCTGTGCTTCAGAAGCCGCTTTTAAGGCATCATTAAATCCTTGTGGAGGATTTTCAACAGCCAAGGCTTTCAAGATGTCAACGGGAGAAACTTCTAAAATCACATTCATCCCGCCTCTTAAGTCAAGACCAAGGTTGATTTCACGTTCTTGTACCTGTTGTAAGTTATAGCTCACTACACCAAGGTCGTAAACAATGCTTTTACTGTCTCTTAGCGAATCTAAATAATCTTGCTTTTTAGCATAATCTACTACGCCTTCTGAATCCATGGCGTACTCACGAGCTTTATTTTCAATATTTCTTCCTATAAATGTGAAAGACAAATAGAAAATGCTCAATACAGAAATAATGATGGTAAACGTAGTTACCCAAAACCTATTTTGCATAGCAATTGAATAATGTTATTCGATTGAAATAACTAAACACAATTATGTCCAGTTACTTAAATTGAATGAATAAAAAATATAATGAATTGATTACCAGAATGGTAAGTTTTTTTGATGCTGAATCGGATGAAAAATCACGAGTGCATCAACAAGTTTATAAGAAGAAAAAATGTCTAGGGTGCGTGTGGGGCTATGTAATACGCACATATATTTTGGATGTGTCCCGATTGCGTTGGCAATATTGGAATTTGGACAAACTCTTTAAGTGGCGTTACGGGCTTAGGAAAGTCATACAGGTAATCAACGACATCAAAATTTAAGTGGATACCTGTAATAATAACCGCCTGAATGGCACTCGCAGCATGTAAATAGGTCTGATTATCGGCATCTTTATCAGCTTGTTTACTGTCTTTTTCAGTTTCTAAGACTTCTTTGATTTGATCAATACCATTCGTGTAGGCCAAGTTTTGGGAGATTGGCGCAAACAATAAAAGTATTGCAAAGAATGAAGCAAAAATGCGATATGTTGTGTGCTGTTTATGCATATATACTTTCCTAAAAAGTGAGCGCAAAGGTAAGGCATTCCATTTGATTGCGAAACTTTTACCGATATTTTTTTCTGTTTTCACCCAAGCTTCAACTGATTTCACTCACTAAAATTCCAAAAAAAATAACTTAATTTGCGATTCGGGAAAAGTAAAAAGTGCTTTAATATACTCTGCACGCATACTTTTTCTACTTGCGTGTGAATGATTTTATGGTCAATAAGCACGCAGTAAATGACAACCATCCAAGCCTAATCCAGTAGGCTCACAACAAACATAATAAACATGAAAAACGCTAGAATTGCCGGAATCGGCTACTATGTTCCAGAGCAAGTAGTAACAAATGATGACCTTGCCAAAAGAATGACAACCAGTGATGAATGGATTCAAGAGCGAACAGGAATTCAGGAAAGAAGGTATGCAGATGTAGACAAAGATCCAAACTACATTATGGCCGCAAAAGCTTCTCGGAAAGCTATGGAAGAAGCAGGAGTTACAGCCGAAGAGGTCGATTTTATCATTTTTGCTACCCTTAGCCCAGATTATTACTTCCCTGGTTCTGGTGTATTATTACAACGCGAACTCGGCTGTGGGACTATTGGAGCTTTAGACATCCGAAACCAATGTTCTGGCTTTGTTTATGGCTTATCCATTGCTGAGCAATACATTAAAACAGGCATGTACAAAAACATCTTGTTAGTGGGCTCAGAAGTGCATTCTACAGGATTAGAGTTTAACGATACGGGTCGACACGTTTCCGTCATTTTTGGGGATGGCGCTGGCGCTGCCATTATTCAACCTACAGCAGAAAATGAAGGCGTGTTATCTACCCACTTACATAGTGAAGGAAAGTTTGCCGAGGTACTCGCTGTTCCCGATCCAGGTTCTAGCAAAAAGAAGCGCTTTGAGCAACACATGGTTGAAGCTGGTGGAGGTTTTTATCCACAGATGAATGGACAATTTGTATTCAAAAATGCGGTAGTACGCTTCCCTGAGGTCATTATGGAGGCACTGGAAGCCAATAATTTGAGTACAACCGACATTGACATGTTAATTCCCCATCAGGCTAACCTCAGAATTTCTCAATTTGTACAGAAAAAATTGGGGTTATCGGATGACAAGGTCATGAATAATATTCAACGCTATGGCAATACAACCGCAGCTTCTATTCCAATCGCGTTAGCAGAAGCTTTGGAAGCTGGAAAAATCAAAAAAGGAGATTTGGTATGTTTAGCGGCCTTTGGTAGTGGCTTTACTTGGGCAAGTGCTTTGATTCGGTGGTAATACATCTAACATTAATTTCTCTGTTGTAAAGGCGCAAAGTTTTGCGCCTTTACCTGTTGTTTCGCGATAAGGATAATCGAATTACCTGAGAATATAGTAGTGTAATTCTGTATATTTGTATAATCCCTAATCTCAAAAGGCATGAATACAATTAACATTGATAGCAATAAGGTTTATTCTTATGCAGATTATTTGTTGTGGCAATTTAAAGAGCGAGTAGAGCTGATTAAAGGTAAACTTTTCAAAATGTCTCCTGCTCCTTCTATGCAACACCAACGAGTAGTCACACGCTTAATAGCACGCTTTTCTGTATTTTTAGGAGGGCACACTTGTGAAGTATTTACTGCTCCATTCGATGTCAGACTTCCAAAGGAAGGTCAGCACGAAGATCAACGCATTTATACAGTTGTTCAGCCTGATGTTTGTGTCATTTGCGATAAATCCAAACTAGACAAACGCGGTTGTGTAGGGGCACCAGATTTGGTTGTGGAAGTATTATCGCCAGGTAATACCCAAAAAGAAATGGATGAAAAGTTTGAGATTTATGAGGAATCTGGCGTTAGAGAATATTGGTTAGTGAATTTTATCGAAAAAAATGTATTGGTTTATGTCTTAAATGAGCAAGGAAAGTTTATTGGACTAAAACCGTTCACAGAGAATACCAATTTAACTGCGGCCATTTTTCCTGAAATGAGCATCAACCTCAAAGAACTTTTTGCTGAAGATTAGTACCTCCAAGCCATTCCTTAGAGACTGTTTGAATTTTTTGTTTAACTAGTGTTTATCACGCCTGGTTTATTAACTTTGCCCCAATGGGAAAAATTCATATCCTAAATAATAAGCTTCTCAACATTACGCTGGATCGATTAACCCAACAATTAATCGAAAATCACGATGATTTTACCGATTCAGCGCTCATGGGTTTACAGCCCAAAGGGGTTTATCTTGCTGAGCGCATTAAAGCGCGTTTAGAGAAATTAGGCATCCAAGTTCCATTAGGCTATTTGGATACGACCTTCTACCGAGATGACTTCCGAAGAAGAGATACGCCGTTAAAACCTAATGCCACCAAAGTTCCCTTCATCATCGAAGGAAAAAGGGTCATTCTCATTGATGATGTGCTGTACACTGGACGATCCGTACGAGCAGCCATGAGTGCCATGTTGGCCTTTGGTCGGCCTGAACACATCGAATTATTGGTATTGATTGATCGTAAGTACAGTAGAGATGTTCCTATTGAAGCAAATTATGTGGGCAAAAGTGTGAATACCATTCAATCACAACGGGTATTGGCACAGTGGAAAGAATTGGGGTATGATCAAGATGACATTTGGCTCATCAACAAACAAGAATTAACGTCTGAATAATTATTTAATCCGATTAGTTCGGATTTTTTTATAGCTAAGAAATTATATCTATGTCGAGTTTGAGCACAAAGCATTTATTAGGCATTAAAGACATCACTGAAGAAGACATTCATTTGATATTTGAAACGGCCGATCATTTCAAAGAAGTGATCAACCGGCCCATTAAGAAGGTTCCATCGCTTCGAGATATCACGATTGCCAACATTTTCTTTGAAAACTCAACTCGTACGCGTCTCTCTTTTGAATTGGCTGAAAAACGACTCTCAGCAGATGTGGTGAATTTTTCGGCAAGTAATAGCTCCGTCAAAAAAGGAGAAACGTTATTGGATACAGTCAACAACATCTTATCCATGAAAGTGGATATGGTGGTCATGCGACATTCTAGCCCAGGAGCACCACATTTTTTGTCGAAACACATTGATGCCAATATTGTCAATGCGGGTGATGGAACTCATGAGCATCCTACACAAGCCTTATTGGATAGCTACTCTATTCGAGAAAAGCACGGCGATGTAGCGGGGAAAAAAGTCGTGATCGTGGGAGATATTTCCCATTCACGAGTTGCCTTATCCAATATTTTCGCCTTAAAAAAGTTAGGGGCAGAAGTCATGTTGTGCTCTCCACCTACCTTATTGCCCAAACACATTAACACATTAGGCGTAAAAGTCAGTCATAACATCCGCGAAGCGCTCCAATGGTGTGACATTGCCAACATCCTGCGCATTCAGTTAGAACGCCAATCGACTAAGCCCTTTCCTTCTTTGCGAGAGTATGCCTTATATTTTGGTGTAAATAAACCCTTATTAGATTCACTCGACAAAGAAATTACCATCATGCACCCTGGCCCGATCAATCGCGGGGTAGAAATCACCAGTGATGTAGCCGATTCTGGGCATTCCATTATCCTAGAGCAAGTCCAAAATGGTGTAGCAGTTCGGATGGCTGTACTCTATTTGTTAGCGGGTAGAGCAAACGTTTAAATTTCATTGCGCTTGCTATCCAATCATTACGATCTCATCATTGTTGGCTTTGGCCCTACAGGAGCTACTTTAGCCAATCTGATGGGACAGTATGGATGGAATGTAGCGGTTATAGAACAAGAAACGGAAATTTATCCTCATCCACGAGCCGTTCATGGAGACGATGAAACCCTCCGTATTTTTCAGGCAATTGGTTTGCTCGATCATATCCAACCCGATTTAGCATTTTTCACGCAAATGCAGCTGGCTTCGCGCATTGGAAAGCCAATTTTAACCATTGAGGTGGGTAAAACGACAGGCGATTATGGATTTGGCACTGACTTTTGGTTTCATCAGCCTACACTTGAGCAAAGCTTGCGCGAAGGATGTAAGCGATTTTCTACCATCACCACTTTTCTAGGATGGCGAGCCATTAAATTGACTCAAACCACAGAACAGGTATTTTTAAAAATCGAGCGAGAAGGAACAATTCAACATTTAAGTGCTACTTACTTAGTTGGATGTGACGGTACCAATAGCTTTGTGCGAAAGGCATTAACTATTGATTTCGAAGACCTTCACTTCCGACAACGATGGCTGGTTGTTGATGCCTACTGGGAATACGAACCGCCAAAAAATTGGCAGCCGATTCATCAACAAATCTGTGATCCGCAACAACCCATCACCTTTGTGCCAAGTACGCAGCAGCATTACCGTTGGGAATTTATGCTTAGCGATTCCACTACTTCCAACGATCCTGTTGAAATTTCCAAATCATTGCTTCCACTGTTAGCACTCGAAAAATCGGTCAAAATCGCGCGAAGGGCAATCTATACCTTTGAAGCCCGCCTCGCCAAACAGTGGAACTCAAAACGCATATTTTTAGCAGGAGATGCTGCTCATCAAACACCCCCTTTTTTGGGTCAGGGAATGTGCGCTGGCATTCGCGATGCGCATAACCTTGCGTGGAAACTGCACTTCTTACTCAAAGGTATGCAGTCATCAAATCTGATCAGTAGTTACCAAACTGAGCGCTATCCACATGTCAAAAAACTGATCAAAGGCGCAATCATTCTAGGTGCCATCATCCAAACGCAACAACCAATGATTGCCTCGATTCGTAACTTGATTCTTCGAATTTTGAGCAAACTACCAGCCTTAGTCAAACTCATCCAAAATCAAATTGTAAAAAAAGAAAAGCTTCGTAATGGATTTTTCGGCGGTAATCATCCCTCACTCGCTGGCTCCTTGTTTATCCAACCTCAAGTACAAGACGGTCAACAAGGCCTTGTATTACTAGATGAACTACTGGGTCATGAATTTGCCCTATTATGTTTCCAACCGCTCCCACGATATGCGCTCCAAAATTTGGGAGATAACTTCCCGATGCGTATATTAAATATCGATTTTGAGCATGATTTAGGACAGCAAATTCACGATTATCAACAACAGCTCGGAAAGTGGTTTCGTAAGCATCACGTAGATTTCGTCATCTTACGACCCGATCGGCATATTTATGACGCAGGAACAATTGCTGCCTTTCCAAGTGTGTTGCAATCTTTTTCTAAGCCATTTAACTTATGAAAATTTCAGACAAAGTCATCTGGATTACAGGCGCTTCATCGGGCATTGGCGAAGCCCTAGCTTATGAGTGTTCTCGCCAAGGAGCCAGCCTTATCCTTTCCGCTCGCAGAAGCGAAGTGCTCCAGGAAGTCAAATCGAAATGCCATCATCCTGAATCTGTTCATGTGGTGCCACTCGATTTAGAAGACTATGAGAACCTAGACGTTAAAGTGGCAGAAGCACTTGAAAAAGCAGGGAAGGTAGATGTTTTGATTAATAATGGCGGAATTAGTCAACGCTCGTTGGTCCAAAACACGTCTATTCAAGTAGATAAGCGTTTAATGGATATTAATTATTTGGGTACAGTGGCATTGACCAAAGCACTTTTGCCCCATTTTTTAGCACGCAAGCAAGGTCATTTTGCTGTAGTGACGAGCTTAGTGGGCAAATTTGCTACGCCAATGCGCTCAAGTTATGCAGCCGCAAAGCATGCATTACATGGCTTTTTCGATACCCTACGCGCAGAGCTCCACAACGAAAACATTCGCGTAACCATAGCATGCCCAGGTTTTGTACAAACCAATGTTTCTAAAAATGCCCTTACAGGCGATGGTTCCGCACAAGCTAGCATGGATCAAGCAACGGCAAATGGCATTACGGCCAAACAATGTGCCGTAGGCATCATCAATGCTATTAAGCGAAATAAAGAG
>JBMYQA010000191.1:0-11597 GCA_049600855.1 Flammeovirgaceae bacterium
TACATACCTATTGGAATTTCCCTCAAAAAGAACTTTTTACCAAACTTGGCATCACCAGCATGACCTTAGAGCCTGACCCATCAGGAACCTTTATAGGTTCTTCTTTTGCTTATGCCACTGCGCGTGATTGGGCAAAACTTGGCTTGCTGTACTTAAAAGATGGCGTATGGAACCAAGAACGTATTTTACCTGAAGGTTGGGTAAACTATACCAGCACCCCAACCCCAGCAGCTATTGGCGGACAATATGGTGCCCACTTTTGGATGGATGCAGGAGATCGCAAACAAGAAAAAAAATGGAAAGGCGTTCCAAAAGACATGTATTACATGAGTGGTTTTGATGGCCAATCCATCACCATTATTCCATCACTAAAATTGGTGATTGTGCGACTAAGTTATTCGCAAGCAAATAGCGAAGAATTCGGTAAATTCCTAGAAGGCATTATCGGAGCGTTTAAGTAAGGCTAGCATTTTATCATCACTGAATTCTTAGTATCTTCGTTTTATGCAAAATTTACCCATTGGAATACAGGATTTCAAAACCCTTCGTGAAGGTTCATACATCTATGTTGATAAGACTTCATCCATCTATTCAATAATAAATGGGGGAAAATACTATTTTTTATCCCGCCCAAGGCGATTTGGGAAAAGCTTACTCATCAATACCATTGCCGAAGTATTTCGGGGTAATCAAGCTGTTTTTAAAGGCTTATGGATTGAAGATCAGTGGGATTGGAATCAAACAAACCCCGTAATTGATTTACGATTCAATGAAAGTGTGTATAAAGACATTGGACTGACTGTTGACATTAATCGCAGATTAGATGATGTGGCTAAGCGATATTCCTTAACATTATCAGAAGAAAACTATGCCTTACGCTTTCGGGAATTGATTCTTAACCTTTACGAACAACAGGGTAAGGTCGTCGTCTTAATTGATGAATATGATAAACCTATTATAGACTTTCTAGATAATATTCCTCAGGCAGAAGAGAATCGAGAAATCTTAAAAGTTTTTTATTCGGTATTAAAACCTTTAGATGCCCACCTGCAACTTGTTTTCATTACAGGGGTTAGTAAATTTAGTCGAGTATCCATTTTTTCAGATTTGAATAATTTACAGGATATTTCCAGACATCCTCATTACAACACCATTTGTGGCTACACCCAAGGTGAATTAGAACATTATTTTGATGATCGAATAAAGGCGTTAGCCGAAGAACATCATCGAAGTGTAACGGAGCAATTAAGTTTAATTCGAAAATGGTATAATGGCTATAACTGGGCTGGTAAAGAAACACTTTATAATCCTTTTTCCATATTAAATTATTTTTCTGCGGGGCAATTCCAAAATTTTTGGTTCACGACAGGCACGCCAACTTTTCTAATTAAGGCTTTGCATCAACGGCACATTTATAACCTTGATGCCATGGAACTGGACAATTCTTTATTGGAAAGCTTCCGACTAAAAGCTATTTCTACAGAAACCTTACTCTTTCAAACGGGCTACATTACCATCAAAAAAGATTTAGGTTTTGACTTGTACGAAGTGGGCTATCCAAACCAAGAAGTAAGAGAGTCGATGCTTCGTCATTTAATGGAGGCTTATACAGCAGCCCCACAAGGCCGTGCCGCTGTGCCTGCAGCAAAGATGGCGCGCGCAATCCATTCTGATCAAGTAGAAGAGTTTTGCCTACACCTTAATAGTCTATTAGCCAGTATACCTTATGACCTTCACCAAGATAATGAAGCCTATTACCACAGCATTGTTTTCTTAGCACTTTCTATTGTAGGTATCCACGTACAATCCGAAGTCCATGTAGCAACAGGACGATTAGATGCCATCATTCAAACCAATCGAGCCATTTATTTAGTAGAATTCAAGGTAAATCAAAGTGCAGCTATTGCCTTAGCACAAATCAAAAGCAAGAATTACCACCAATCGTTCTCAGGAGTAGAAAAACCCATTTTAGCATTAGGTATCAACTTCAATACAGAAGCCAAAAAAGTAGACGATTGGACGATAGAAGAAGTAAAATTTGCATAATTCTAATCAATATCACGAATCACCGAAAAATAATGCGAATTTTCGCTGTAATCAGCAAAATACTACTACCTTTGCGCCCCCAATGAATTGGTCGATTGATATGGCTCAAGCAATTGATACAGCAAAATTTTTTAAGTGGACAGGCATCATTACGCTTGTAATGATTTTGGGAATCGTTGGAGGCGACCAACTGGGTTGGTTTAAGCAACATCCTTACACTTGGTGGATTTTAGCCTATCATCTGGGATTAACCACCATTTCATTTTTTATGCTCCGACAAGGTATGAAAAGCGATGATGGTTTTGAGTTTTACAATCACTTCATGGGAAATGTAGCCATCAGGCTCTTATTATCAGCCGCCGTGCTGTTTATATACTACTTTAAAGTGAAAGTAGAGAACATAAGTTTCACAATTACTTTTTTTGCTTTCTATTTCACTTATACAGTGTTTGAAATTAAGTACCTATTGGCTAACTTGCGCCCGAATTCCGAAAGCGATAAGCAATCAAATGAAAAAAAATAAGTTCGACCTACGTGCTAAGCTGTTAATTTTCAGCCTTTTTTTCGCAGCCTTATTTGCGGCTAATCCTCAAACTGCCCTAGCTGGTGGCCCCGCAGGGGGAAAGTTCTCTGCCAAAGACATGATTATGCATCACGTCATGGATGAATACGAGTGGCACATCGCCACTACAGGAGATGGCAACCACATTACCATTCCACTTCCCGTAATTCTTTGGACAGATCAAGGCTTAGATGTTTTCTCTTCTAGCGAATTCCATCACAACACAGATGAAGAAGGGTACATTACCCGACCAAGTGGCGCTTATAAGGTATCGCACGGTCACTTAGTTGAGAAAAGTGGTAAATCATTTATGGATTTCTCACTTACGAAAAACGCCTTCTCCATTATGTTGGCAACGCTATTACTCATGGTCATTTTCTTAAGTGTTGCTGGCGCTTACAAAAAGCGTCCTGGACAAGCACCTAAAGGCCTACAAGCGGTCATTGAGCCCATTTTTGAGTTTATTCGTGACGATGTGGTCATTCCTAATATCGGAGAGAAGAAGTATAGGACATACTTGCCATTCATTATGGCTTTGTTTTTCTTCATCTGGTTCAACAACTTATTAGGCTTAATTCCTACAGGAGCTAATGCTTCTGGAAACATTGCCTTCACGCTAACACTAGCCGTGTTTACTTTAATTATTACTAATATTTCAGGTAATAAACATTACTGGGGACACATTTTCTGGACTCCTGGTGTTCCATTACCACTTCGAATTATCATGTTACCTGTGGAGGTTTTAGGTATTTTCACCAAGCCTTTCGCCCTGATGATTCGTTTGTTTGCAAACATCACGGCAGGTCACATCATTATCTTGAGTTTAATTAGCTTCATCTTCATCTTTAAGAATGCTGCTTTAGGTTTACCTGTAGGAGCCGTTGTTATTGCGATGACCTTCTTAGAGTTGTTTGTTGCAGCACTACAAGCATATATTTTTGCCCTTCTTTCTGCGCTATTTATCGGATTAGCAGTTGAGGAGCATGACGATCACCACTAAGATCAACTAACACTGGTATTGTATTTTAATTGTTTTTACATCATATAAATTCGTTCTAAAATGGCTTTATTAGACATTTTGTTACAATTAGCAGGTTCTTTCAGCACATTAGGTGCTGGTATTGGTGCAGGTTTAGCAGTAATGGGTGCTGGTATGGGTATTGGCCGTATCGGTGGTTCAGCTGTTGAATCTATGGCTCGTCAGCCAGAAATGGCTGGTCGTTTGCAAACTGCTATGTTGATTGCTGCTGCCTTGATTGAAGGTGCTGCGCTTTTCGCAATTGCGGTTTGTTTCCTTATCGCTGGATAAGGCAACCTGTTACAAAGATTTGGATCAGGGTGATTCGGGATTGCCGACACCTTGATTCTCTTCCAAATAAAGCTAAATCGATTCGAGTGTATTTACATTTAACATTTCTATAAAATGATTCTTCTTGCAGGCATTGTAACCCCTCAGTTAGGCTTAATTTTCTGGACATCTCTTTTCTTCATCATTGTATTTTTGATATTAGGCAAGTTTGCGTTCAAACCTATCGCTCAGGCTTTAGAAGATCGTAATAAGTCTATTGAAGATGCTTTGGCTTCTGCCGAAAAAGCTAAAGAAGAGATGGCTTCATTAACTGCTAAAAATGAGGAGTTATTACGTGAAGCGCGTAGCGAGCGTGACAAAATTTTAACAGAAGCTCGTACACAAGCTAAAAATATTGTAGAAGAAGCTCAAGCTGCTTCTAAAGTAGAGGCAGATAAAATCATCAAAACTGCTCAAGAAGCGATTGAAAGTGAGAAAAACAAGGCATTATCTGAAGTAAAAAATCAAGTTGCTGCGATTTCTCTTGACTTGGCTGAAAAAGTTCTTAGAAAAGAATTAGCTGACAAAGCTTCTCAAGAAAACTTGGTGGAAGGTTATTTGAAAGACATCAACTTAAACTAATCAGTTGCTGACTCACACATAACCAATAAGCTTCATTAATCTTTGTATTTTATTTCATAGCTCATGTCAGAATATAGAGTTTCATCCCGATACGCAAAATCATTGATCGAATTGGCTCAAGAGAAAAATCTTTTGGATCAAGTAAAAAATGACATGGTTTTGTTCCGTGACACTTGCGATCAGAGCAGGGATTTGAGTCTCATGCTAAAAAGCCCAATCATTTCTCACATAAAAAAGGCAGAGATTTTAAAAAGCCTTTTTGAAGGTAAAGTAAATGAGTTAACCTTTTCGTTCATCGACATCGTCTGCAAGAAAACAAGGGAGTTTTTACTTTATCCTATTGCTAAGCAATTTCTTCATCAATATAATGAGGTTAAAGGAATTCAAAAGGCTACTGTAATTTCTTCTACTCCGCTTACTGTAACGGCAAGAGAAGCTATTAATAAAGTAGTTAGTGAGGTAACTGGTAAGACTGTTGAGTTGGAAGAGAAAGTAGATGAAAGCTTAATTGGAGGTTATGTTTTACGTGTTGGGGATAAGCAGATTGATGACTCTGTAAAAAGCAGATTGAAAAACTTGCGAGCCGAACTTTCGGCCTAAGTATATTTTAGGGCTTGTTGTAGAAGCAATCCCGTTTTTAGTCTTTAAGTAGAACGTTCATTTTTATAAACGACATAGACAATGGTTCAAATCAGACCCGATGAAGTCTCTGCAATTTTAAGGGAACAATTATCCAACTTTAAATCAGAGGCGGAATTAGAAGAAATTGGCACTGTATTACAAGTAGGTGACGGTGTAGCCCGTATCTATGGATTAACTAACTCTCAAGCTGGTGAGCTTATCGATTTTGGTAATGGCTTGCGTGGCATGGTATTGAACTTAGAAGAGGATAATGTTGGTGCGGTAATTTTCGGTGATTCTAAGTTAGTACATGAGGGAGATACAGTGAAAAGAACTGGTCAGATTGCTTCCATCAAAGTAGGTGAAGGCATGTTAGGCCGTGTAGTTGACACCTTGGGTAACCCTATTGATGGTAAAGGCGAATTAGGTGGTGACCTTTATGAAATGCCTCTTGAGCGTAAAGCTCCTGGTGTAATCTACAGAAAACCTGTTGCTGAACCATTGCAAACTGGTATCAAAGCGATTGACTCTATGATTCCTATCGGTAGAGGTCAGCGTGAGTTGATTATTGGTGACCGTCAGACTGGTAAAACTGCGGTTGCGATTGATACCATCATCAATCAAAAAGAATTTTATGAAAAAGGAGAGCCTGTTTACTGTATCTACGTTGCTGTAGGTCAGAAGGCTTCTACGATTGCTGGTGTAGTAAATGCCTTGGAAAAAGGTGGAGCGATGCCTTATACTACCGTTGTAGCTGCTGGTGCTTCTGACTCTGCTCCTATGCAGTTCTTCGCGCCATTTACGGGTGCTGCTATCGGAGAGTTTTTCCGTGATACTGGTCGTCCTGCATTAGTGATTTACGATGACCTTTCTAAGCAAGCAGTATCTTACCGTGAGGTATCTCTATTATTGAGACGTCCTCCAGGTCGTGAGGCCTATCCTGGTGATGTATTCTACTTGCACTCACGTTTATTGGAAAGAGCGGCAAAAATCACTGACTCTGATGAAATTGCTAGCCAAATGAATGATTTACCTGAATCAATTAAGCCAATTGTTAAGGGTGGAGGTTCATTAACGGCACTTCCAATTATTGAAACTCAAGCTGGTGACGTTTCTGCTTATATTCCTACCAATGTAATTTCAATTACTGATGGTCAGATTTTCTTGGAAACCAACCTATTTAACTCAGGTATTCGCCCTGCTATTAACGTAGGTATCTCTGTATCTCGTGTAGGAGGTTCTGCTCAAATCAAATCCATGAAATCTGTAGCAGGTACATTGAAGCTTGACCAAGCGCAATTCCGTGAACTAGAAGCGTTTGCTAAGTTTGGTTCTGACTTGGATGCAGCTACTCAATTAACGATTAGCCGTGGTCGTAAGAACTTGGAAATCTTGAAACAAGCTCAGTTCGATCCAATGCCAGTAGAGAAACAAGTAGCAATTATCTATGCCGCTACTAATGGTTTACTTGACGATGTAGCAGAGGAAAACGTTAAAGCGTTTGAAAAAGAATTCTTGAGAATTTTAGAGACAAGCCATGCAGATACATTGAATAGCTTGTTAACACTTAAAAAGCTTAAGAAAGGAACAGATCAGGCAAATGTTCTTGAGCAAGTAGCTGCTGATGTAGCGAAAACCTTTGCCTAATTATAATATTATTCAAGGAGTAAAGGTATTTTACTCCTTGCTCTTTGAAGTTTGATTCAACAACACATTTTTAGAAGCTATGCCAAGCTTAAAAGAAGTTAAGGAAAGGATTAAATCAGTACAAAATACTCAACAAATTACTAAAGCCATGAAGATGGTGGCTGCAGCAAAGTTGAGAAGGGCTCAAGATCGCATTGATCAAATGCGTCCTTATTCATTAAAATTGAGCAATTTACTTTCCAATATTACCGCAACGCTAGGAGAAGGAGATTTGCCAAATGCTTATGGTACTGAGCGTGAGGTAAATCATGTACTTATCGTACTCGTAACTTCTGATAGAGGACTTTGTGGAGGCTTCAATTCAAATGTAATTAAAGCTACAAACTCTTTAATTACTAAAAAATATTCATCACAAGCTGCCGCAGGTAAGGTAACACTTTTGCCGATTGGTAAAAAGGCCTACGATGGGTTTAAGAAGCAAGATAAATACACGGTAATTTCTGATTATGCAGAAGTTATGGGTAAATTAAACTTCGAAGATGCTAAAGCAGCTGCAGAATATGCTATGGATAGCTTCGTAAATGGAACGTACGATGCTGTTGAATTAATCTACAATGAATTTAAGAACGTTGCTACTCAAGTTCTAAAAATAGATCAATTTTTGCCAACTGTAGCCACTGAAACTGGAGAAGAAGCAGATAGCAATCTCGATTATATTTTTGAGCCTAATAAAGAAGATTTAGTCACCGAACTCATTCCTAAGGCTTTGAAAATTGAATTCTACAAGGCACTATTAGATTCGAATGCTGCTGAACATGGTGCGCGTATGACTGCTATGGATAAGGCAACAGAGAATGCTGATGACCTCCTTAAAGACTTGAAATTGACTTATAACCGTACTCGTCAGGCTTACATTACCAAAGAGATCTTAGAGATTGTTGGTGGTGCAGAAGCCCTCGCAAACGGTTAGGTTCGAACCTATTCTACACTAAGCCTCTTCAGCTATGGAGAGGCTTTTTTGATGTAAAATGATATATGCACATGAAAAGAGCAATGAATATGTGTCAAGTACATGACATTGAGGGCTTGCCCTCCCCTACTCCAACTACACGGTATCGATCTTGGAAAGCTAAAGTAACGTTCTTACTCACCGAAACTTTATACTATAGCATAGATGTGATTATCGGGAAGTTTTAAGTCACATATTAGACAAGTTCGTGTTAAAAACTATTAGCATCAAATCAACCGATTTCCCGATTGACAAAGTACATATCCACCTCTCCTTTATTCTTGGCCTTTACTTTTCCTCGATATTCACAATCAAACTGATCTTTAATTAACTCAAATGTGGCTCCTGAAATGTTTACTTTTTGGGGTTCTCCACTACTTTCCATCCGTGAAGCAAGGTTTACAGCATCTCCCCAGATGTCATAAGCAAACTTCTTTTTACCTACGACTCCTGCTACCACTTCTCCAGTATGAATCCCAACCCTTACATCCCAAAAAGGTAGGTTATTTTCTTGTTGTGACTTTTTCCAGCGTTCCATAAACGCCTGTATCTCTAGCCCTGCACGCACAGCATCCACTGGATTAGTATCATTGGCAATCGGAATGCCACCCGCACACATGTACGAATCCCCAATTGTTTTAATCTTTTCGAGGTTATAACGGTCTAAAATTTCATCAAAACCTAAAAAGCATTGTTCCAGCTCTTTTACCAATTGCGTTGGGGTTAATTTTTCAGCCACTTGTGTAAAGCCCTTAAAGTCTGTGAACATGATGGTTACTTTTTCGTAAGCTTGGGGTTCGGCATATCCTTTTATCCGCAACTCTTCGGCAGTAGCTTTGGGCAAAATATTCAGTAGTAGTGATTCTATTTTTTCCCGTTCTTCTTCAATGGTCGCTTTTTGTAGCTGTACTTGCTCCAAGGTGGTATTGATTTCCTCTTTCTGCTGCTCTAAGGTTACATTTTTCTCTCTAATCTCTATTGTACGGTCTTCTACTAAACGCTCTAATTTTTGCTTTGCAACTAGTAAACGCTTTGTTCTCCACTTGAAAAAGATGAAAAATAATAAATAAGTAGCTAAAATAAAGATGGCATAAAACCAAGGAGATCTCCAAAATGGCTGTTCAATTTCAAATGAAAAAGCTGCTGGCACTTTATTCCAAACTCGGTCTTCGTTACAAGATCGGACTTGAAAAATATATTCTCGATCAGGTAAGTTAGAATAATTCACTTCTGTTTGCGTAGATGGCTTACTCCAATCCTCGTCTAAGCCTACCAATTTCCACTGATAGAGCACCTTAGTTGGCATTTTTAAATTGATGCCCGTAAATGTAAACGTGAGGTTATTCTGATTATAAGGCAACACGGGTTTTTCAGGCAATTGAAACCAATTGAGTGCGCCACCTTCATACTTTTTGTCCGTCCAATCTACTTCCTCTTGATTCACCTTTACCTCAATGATATGCGTTCTTGTTTCTAAATTATTTTTGTGTCGGGTGAGGTAATTATATCGGGTCACTCCTTTAATGGTTCCAAACCAAATTTGGCCGTGTTTATCAATGGTAACCGCATTTTGATTTGTTTCTATCCCCGTGAAACCTTCTTCTTTCCCATAATGCTTAATCCGAGCTAATTCACCTTCATTTTTAAAACTCAATTTATCGATTCCTTTTTCCGATCCTACCCAAATGTTTCCCAATTCATCAATGGCCATCAAATGAAGAAAATTCGATTTTAACCCTTCTTTTGTGGTAGTACTTTCAGTTTGCAGCGAATCGGGCATCAATCGGAACGAGGGAACCTTAAATAAACCGTCTCCCTCTGTGGCTACCCAAACCCGATCATATTTATCTTCTAAAATATGAATGATGTTGTGAGATGCATTTGGAATCGAATAGGTATTTGCTAAATCGTCCTTCACAATAGTCACTTCTCCTTGATCATGCCCAAACCACAAAAAGCCATCACTATCCTTAAAAACCGCATAAACGGTGTTCCCAATTAAATCATGATTAATCTCAAAAGCCATCGTGGAACCCGTTTTTTTTGTTAGATGACTCGCTCCCTTCATCGTTGCCACCCAAAAAGAGGTCGGACTTTCTTGAAAAATGGCATTCACTTTGATTCCTGCAAGCCCTTCACTGGCATCAATACTTTTTAGTATTTTCCCATCAAATAGGAGCAGTCCATTGTCAGTTCCTATCCACAAAATATTATCATCATCTAAGAGCAAACAATTGATTTTTTCTTGGGGGATAATCGAATTCGATGCGAAGTTTTTCACACTATTAATCATGCCATCTTCGCTCAAGTTTAGTTGTGTTAAGCCCTCAAAAGTGCCTAAATACATGCTTTTGTCATCTTTCCCAGCATGAATGGCATACACTTGATGACTGGGTAGCCCATCTTTTTCCATGAAGTGGGCAAAGGCATCATTTGTATATTTACAAACGCCGCCAAAATAAGTTCCAAACCACAAATTACCCGCACTGTCAAATAAAATAGATCGGATTCGATTGCTGCTCAAGCCTTGACGTTGCGTAAAGTTAACGACATGAGATCCATCAAATCGGCTAGCGCCATCTCGCGTTCCAAACCACATGTGCCCATTATTATCTTGTGTAATCGCTTTTACGCGCTTTTGAATTAACTCATTTTGGTACACGGTAAACCCTTTACTGCTTCCATTATACTTTGCTACACCTTGTGGAGTACCTATCCAAATGGCTTTCGAACCATCTTCATAAATGCATAAGATACGCTCGTGTGGAAGCCCTTCTTCTGTTGTTAACACTTCTAATTTTACGCCATTATACTTTGCCAAACCACCATCTGTCCCAATCCATACATGTCCCTTATTGTCTTTAAGTAAGCTTCTGACTTTATCATGTGGTAAGCCTTTCTCCGTATCAATCACTTCAAATTGGTAACTCGTTGGATTAAATTTACTAACTCCTCCACCAAAGGTTCCAAACCACATATTACCATCATCGTCTTGTACAATATCTCTAATTGTATTGTGTTTGATGCCTCCATCGGTATTCGACACACCAAACGAGACAAATGTATGCCCATCAAAACGGATAGCTCCTTTTTCTTCACTCCCAAACCACATGTTTCCTTCTTTATCTTCACAAATACTGCGAATCACATTCGAAGGCAAGCCATTTTCTGTATTATAATTAACCATCGTTTTGCCATCGAAACGATCAACGCCTCCGCCTTCTGTAGCAATCCATAAAAACCCCCGACTATCTTCATACACGTCATACACTCCTGAACGCGATAAGCCTTCTTCAATGGAATACCTTTTGAAGTTATATTGTTGTCCAATAGTAACGGTTATCGGAAGAATAAAACATAGCGTTATAATTAGGAATTGCTTCATTTGTTGATTGTCGTCTGACTTGTTAGTTCGTTCTTAGAAACTATTTGAACTTTTTTTTCGGCTATACAAAAAATTCAAACAGTCTTTTAGATTGAAATAGAGAAATCACATTTTGGCCAAAATTTTGATAAAGAACCCCAAAACGCTGCTTAATTTACGCTAATAGGTCATTTATAGTATATTAAGTAGAATTATTGGTATTAATAGGGAATTCAATCATTTTACTCAAACTTAGAGATAAATTTATGATTTTTTAGTCTGTGATGTACCGAATATTGATTTTTTTTTCGACTAGTTTTACAACGTATAAGTCCGCTTAAACGGGCTTCTCTTTTGAACATCAAACAACTTATAACATGAAAAAACTCATAGTTATTCTTTTATTTATCGCTTCTTG
>JBMYQA010000192.1:0-11589 GCA_049600855.1 Flammeovirgaceae bacterium
TTTGTTTCCTTAAACAACACCAAAGATGCCATTGAGCATTTATTCAGAGTGGCTTTGGGCTTAGAATCACAAGTGGTTGGTGACTTGCAGATTTCAAATCAGGTAAAGCGGGCGTATCAATGGACGGCAGATCATAACATGGCAGGCCCTTTTTTACATCGTTTACTCCATAGCATCTTTTTTACCAACAAGCGCGTAGTGCAGGAAACGGCTTTTCGAGATGGGGCAGCATCTGTATCTTATGCGGCAGTAGAGATGTTGGAAGAGTTGGTGCAAGATTTCGTAAATCCACGTGTGTTGGTTATCGGCTTAGGAGAAATTGGTGCAGACGTTGTTCGAAACCTACAACACACAGAAATTACCGAAGTCATCATTACGAATCGTACGGCTTTAAAAGCGGATTTATTAGCCAAAGAATGTGGTTATGAATCACTTCCTTTTGAAAAAGTTTGGGAAGAAGCTGAAAAAGCAGATGCCATCATTTGTTCAATTGGTTTGAAAGAACCATTTTTTAGTGTTGAGCGCGTAAAGCAATTCAATATCTTATCTCATAAATGCTTTTTAGACCTTGCCGTTCCACGCAGCATCGAGGCTGGTATGGAGGAACAAGTGCCTGGTGCAATTGTTTACAACATTGATGACATTAATAATCGAGCATCAGAAGCCCTAGAAAAGCGGAAAAAGGCGATTCCACATGTGGAGGACATTATTGGCGAAGCCATTCATGATTTTGAGGAATGGGCCAAGAATATGGTTTTTTCTCCCATTATTCAAAATCTTAAAGACTCCCTAGAACAAATTCGTCAGGAAGAAATGAAAAAATTCCTGAAAAAGTTTAATGATCAGGAAGTAAAAGCTGCGGAGGCAATATCTAAGAGCATCATCCAAAAAATAATTAAGCAGCATGTGTTGAAGTTCAAGGCTGCGTGTAAGCGTGGAGAAGCTGAGGAACTCGCTGATATGTTGAGAGATTTATTCGATTTAGAAGGAAGTAAGGTAGAAAAAAAATAAAAAACCTTCCCTTTCCTATCTTAAGCCCTAACTTTGCACCCACATTTAAGTACTCGCTGTTTTGAGTACACTTTTTTGTATTGCATAAAATTTCATTTGCGATGATTCAACGAGTCCAATCTATCTTTTTGGCTTTGGCTGCTATTGCCATCTTTGCCATGATTTTCTCTCCTATGTGGGGTAAAGCAGATGCCGAAAATACACAATTAGTTGTATTAAATGCTTCCACACTTACCCATACAAAAGGAGCAGAAGTCGTAGAGACAACCAATACCATTTACCTAACCATTCTTGCTTTTATCTCTGCTGCCGTAGCCATCGGTTCTTTGTTTAGCTACAAAAACCGTATGACTCAAATCAAATTAAATCTACTCAATTCATTTTTGTTATTAGCCACTGTAGTACTCATTGCACTAAATCTATATAGTGCCCAAAAAGTATTTGATCCTACGAATCCCGGTGCGTTTAAAATTGGTTTCTTTTTACCCATTGTAGCACTCTTCTTTAACTCTCTGGCCAATCGCTTTATTCGTAAAGATGAGAAATTGGTGAAATCAGTCGATCGTCTGAGGTAATCACAATTTGTTTTTTTGATATAGCAGCTCCATGTATCATGGGGCTTTTTTGTTGGATTTATCTAAATCTTTATCTTTCTTCTGAGTACATCCCAATCTTTAGTGATTAAAAAACTGATCAGGTCTGTGAATTTCATGTTGAAAACTATATTTTCAAGTTTCAATTAATTTTATAGCCTTACGATTAAATAATAATACTTTGCAAGAGACCTCTTTTTTAATTGTAGATGATCACCCCATCACAAGAATGGGGGTCGCTGCTTTGATAAACCAACATCCTGAATGGCATTTACTTAAAGAACTTAAAGATGGTAAAGAAGCTTGGGTATACTTGCAAAATCATGATTTACCAGATGTACTCATACTTGATATAGATATGCCAAATATGACAGGCATTGAGCTAACTAGATTGATTCGAGAGCAAAATATTTTAATACATATCATTCTTCTCAGCCATCACTTAAATAAAAATAACTTTTTTTGCGCTCTTGATCTTGGAGTAAAAGGCATTCTTTGTAAGAACAACGCCATTCACGAAATCGAAGCTTGCGTAGAAAATGTATTAAAAGGCAACACATTTTATAGCCAAAGCATTGGCGGTTTATCCACTCAAACAGCAGTAAAAGAAAAACAAAAGGTACTTCAAAAGTTAAGTGATTTAACAAAGCGAGAATTACTTGTTTTAGAACAAATTGCCCAAGAAATGACTACGGAAGAGATTGCAGACAACCTCTCAAATAGCACCAAAACCATTAAAAACCATCGAAGCAATATTGCCTCTAAATTAGGGCTAGTTGGCAACTACAGTATTCTGAAGTTCGCTATAAAATATAAGTTCTTGATTGAGAGTTATAGAAAAGACCAACAGTAAATTTGATCCTTGAAATCGCTCAAGCTACTGTGAGTTGCAACCTCACACAACCTCCTTTATGATCAGCGCTTGAGAATACGGGTTCTACTTTTGCCTTCAATTTTTGGCTAAGTATTTTTACAGATGCGAGTCCTAAACCAAAAGAAGGTTCTCCAGCAGTAGGTCGAGCACTCAAACGACCAAACTTCTTGAATAGTCGCTTCTTGTCGTATTCAGAGAAGCCTGGACCTTCATCTTCTATCTCTAACACCGCATTTCCATCTTGTTGATGAACCTTGACAAAAACATTGCTATCTGGATAAGTAAATTTAATAGCATTAGAAATAAGGTTCTCTACGATTCTTTTGAGATATACTGGATTACTTTTTACATAAATTTCACTATCTAAAACGTCTGTCATCAGGTTTATCCCCTTGGCAGCGATACGTTCTTGATACAGAAGTATTACCTCATCAATTACTTGATTTAAGTCGGTCTTTTCCAATATGATTTCATCTTCTAAGTTTTCTATTTCATAGAAAAGTAATATATCCTTAATCATTTCATTGCCTCTAAAAGTCTCGTTCTTGATTAACCGCATAAAGTTATGAGGCAGCTCATGTATATATTTTGTTAATAAGATATCGATATGGTGCAATGGAGAACGCAAATCATGAGCTACAATGCCCATTAACTCATCCTTTTCATGATTGAGTAAAGCCAAGCTTTCATTGGCATCATACAGTTCATTATTCTGCTCTTGTATGGTTTTATTGGCCTTGCTTAGTTTTTGTTTTGCATAGAAAATTATACCTGCAATTAAGAATATGATAATGATCAAGATGACTAATGCTTTATTATACACTCGTTGCTTTTCAATATTGGCTTCTTGAATCAGCCCTTGTTGTTCGAGCATGGCTATTTGGTGTTCTTTTTCTTCAGCTTCATATTTTTCTTTTAAGGCAGCAACTTCTTTTTGCACATTCTCATTCCGCAATGAGTCATTTAATGCATCATACAAGAGACGCAGCTCATAAGCCGACTTCCATTTATTTAAAGCATCTTGAATTTCTGACATCATAAGATAAATCTCCGCCTTATAAAAAGGAGAATTCTCAACAACAACATTATTTTTCAGTAATCTATCTAAAATATGGTAAGCTTCTCGATAGGATTGTACACCTTGCTTGATTCTGGCCACTTGCAGCATAATTGCTACCTCGTCAGATTTACCAATGCCACGATATTTTTTTACAGCATTTAAAGCTTTATTCGCATACGTTTCAGCCTTCTTAAACTCTTTGAGGCCTAAATATATTTCTGATGTGATTATAAATATTCCAGGCTTGTAAATTGCCATAGAACTACTGGCCGTTTCATAACTGCTGTTATCCACTATCTCTAAGGACTTATTAATAAAGAACAGGGCAGAATCAAACTTTTCCTCTGTCAGATATATACTTGCTACATTACCAGACAACACGATTTGACCTTCAATGTTTTCTTGTTTTAAGGCTTGTTCAAAAGCTTTTTGAAAGAAAAAAACAGAAGACTGGTCGTCATTGATGCGACCAAAAGAAATAGCCAGGTTATTCATGATTTCAATATTGCTGCTATCCATTTTGAGTGCATCGAATAACACTTTGATGGACTCTTGGCTATTTCCTTGCTTGCGCTGTGCTTTGGCAATTAAGAGTAGACTTTTAACGATTGAATTATTGTCTTCAAGGGAATCAGCTATAATTTTGCTTTTATTGGCAAACAATAAAGAGTGTTCAGGTTCTTCTTCATATAAGAAAAATTTGCTCAAATTGATATAAGACTTTATTTTTATAGCGGGGTTGACATTTTTATCTGCTAAACTATCAAAGTACGTAAATGCCTTTTCCTCGTTGCCATTAACATACTGCATTTGGCCTAAAACACTAATAGCATATTGATATAAAGATTCATCGTGATTTTTGCTTTTGCGCCTGAGCATACTACTATAAGAACGCACTTTAGGGTAATTGCCAGGCACTTTATAATGAATAGCTATTAATTTATAGAGTAAGTCTAACTCAGCCTTCAGGGTGGGTGCTGTTGACAACTGTTCTTCCCATTTATTTATTGAGTCCAAAGTTGCCTGATTGATTTGTTGATCAAAACTATCTTGTGCCTGCAGCTGAGAACAAAAAAAAGGCAAAAATAATATAAATATATATTTAGCTATTCTTAGGTGCCTAATCATCATAAGTATTTTTGATTCGAACTATAAAATTAACAAAACAAAGAGGGTTAACACAATATTCATCATACATGAAAGCAGTCAACACTTATAAATCTAAATTCATAAGGATTGATTGCTGACATTTTTTCAGAGACTGTTTTTACTATTTTTTTATGATTTTCTTCTTTATCGGAGCTTCACCATTTACATAAAATAAATACCACAATATTTTTGAACGGGTGCTTAAAGTTTTCCTTATGAACACCAGCACGGGATTGGTTAGCCGAATGATTCAAACCTCTTGCCCTTGCGCATGAAACAACTTAATTCCTGATTTTTTGTAAAGGACAGCAATTCTGACACCTATAAAATGGGACTTGGGTCCTATTTTTCATCAGAAAAAACAAAGAAGGCCTACTGAAATACAGTAGACCTCCTCAAAAAACTAGGAATACACTATCCTTTTATTAGCTTTTCTATATAAAATACTTCGTTGTCACACTCTATGGTGAGAATATACACACCATTTCTCAATCCACCCATTTCAAATGAATAGTTATGTTTGCCTTCAACTTCTTTTTGTGATGGCAGTAACTCGTTCACTTGTTTACCCGTAATGTCATAAAGCTTAATTGAAATAGTTGCGTCTTTTTCTAAGCTGAATGAAACATTGACTGAATTGCTGAATGGATTCGGATACGCGTTTGTTTTTATAGGACTATTCTCTGAAACTGGCTGAGCTATTCTCGTATTATTTTCACTGCAATCACTCATCGCCCAACTAATGGCATTATCAAATATTACAGCACCATAAGTAGTTAGTTTACCAGCTTTGTAATCACGATTAAACAAACTCACCCTTCTTGCAAGCGCTACACTGCCATCAGACAATGTGTCTCCTGCATCAAAAGCAGTAATTACAGCCTTCTCTGGCATACCCTGAACAGTAGCAAGTACATTTTCAGAAGGTATCGATTGGGTTTCTATGTAAGCCATATCTGCTTCATTGTTATAAACCGTGATGGGTTGCCCATGAGCTAGTCCACTTATAATAGGGTGGTTTCCGCTTGAAATAGCTATTTTATCTTGATTTTCAATATTACCATATTGATCAGACAGTTTTAAATCATCAAAACTATAAGACTCCCATACGATTACAGGTACATTCATAGTATGCAAATGCTCATCTGCCAATTTACTGCTGATTACAGATGAAGAAATGACAACAAGCTCTTTGCCAGCTGCATCTGTATAGTCAAATACATCATCATCTATAACCGTTACGGAATGACCTAAATTGGTAATTCTATTTATTAATTCAGTATCTCCCTGATTTGGGTTGCCATTATCCATCACATAAACGATTTCTCCAGAAGTACTACATACATTACCAGAGATGACGCTTGTTGTAGTTGGAGATGGGATACATGAATTCATTGCCCAGATGACTGCATTGCCAATAATGCGTTCACCATCTTCTGTCAGATTACCTTCAACTAAATTACGAGCAAATAAGGTTACTCTTCTTGCAGGTGCTACTGTGCCATTTTCTAAAGAATCACCAACTTCAAAGGCGGTAATTACTCCTTTTTCAGGGTGGCCTGGTACGCTCAAAATTACATGATCAGGATTGCTAGGCACATTAAAAGCCAAAGGCCCAACGTTGTTGTAAACAAATACATCAGCGGGCAACCCATCTGTAATAGGGTGGTTTTCATTTGTAACTGACACCGTTTTACCCGATACATGATCATGACTTCCATCAGACAAACCTAAATCATCAAATAGGACAAACTCAGTATTTACAATAGGTATTGGCAGGTTAGCTAAATCATCATCAGTCAAATAACCTGAATAGGTATTGGATGAAATGAAGACCAAGTCTTTGTCCTGTGCGTCTGCAAGTGTAAAGCTTTGGTCATCAATGAGAATGACATTTAAGCCTGTATTTTCAATAATTTCTTTCAAATCTCTATCTCCGCCTGAGCTAGGAAGTCCCGTATTATTATTAATATCTGTGATAAATAAAATATTACCTATACATGGAAGAGCCTCAGAAACTGTCACATTAATCGTATCTACAGGTTCTTGATTTCCTGCGCTATCTACAGAGTAATACGTAATGGCGTAACTGCCTGGCTGGGCAAGTGTAATTTGACTACCTGATAGATACATACCACCATTTACACTGTAATAAGAGTCTTGAACGCCTGAAAGGTAATCGTCAGCTACGATCTGCAATGGAATTCCTGTTGTTATAGTCAAGCCATCGGAAGCCTCTATGCCTTGATAATGTATGGAGGTCATTGGCCATGTTAGATCAATCCCGAATCTGTACTTATTTGGTATTCCTATATTGCCAGCACTGTCGCTAGCTACAATGTGGAAGTAATATTCACCCTCTGGTATGGGAGTAAGTAAACTATCCACTATATAAGTAGTAGTGAGGTCTACACTCGTTTCAGATGCTGGTGCTGGTGTAAGTGCCTCAGGAATGAAGTTGAAGTCTTCTTCTGTGTTGAATACATAAAAGTATTGATGGATTCCAGAAAGGTCTGTAACTGTAGGAGTCCAGCTCATTGCTACTGGCGAATTGCTATTGTACCATTCCGTTTCGCTGGGATGTGTACTGCTGGTGACCAGCAACTCAGCTGGACCAGAGCGATCTACCTTAATATTGACTAGGTTTGAGGGCGCACTTTCTCTGCCCAATTCATCAATCGCAACAACATAGATGCTGTGCATACCTTCACCAAGTTGGTTTAACCACATTGTATTTACATTTCCTTCAACTTGTTGTGAGATGCCATCTACAACGATCCTATAAGTAGCTACTCCCATGGGATCTGATAGCAATTCAGGGATATTCCAAACAATAAAAGCCGAATCGCATAGGTTTGTCCATTCCTCTCCACAAGCCATTTCTGTAAGAATTGGCGCATTTGGCTCAGCAGCATCATACAACAGTACGGTATCTGCTGGCACACTCTGATTGCCCAAAGAATCTATAGCAATTACATCGAGGAAATGCACGCCCTCTTCTTCTACATCAATGGATACCGTAGTAGTATTCCCCACATTCACATAATCACCACTTCCAAGCCGATATGCATAGCTAACACTTGGGTCAGCGTCTGCTGGCCAAGAAACGCTAAATAATGAGCTGGTACTCCAACCATCTGGAGAAATGGAAAGTAACGGAGTCTCTGGTGCAAAAGTATCATTGACATAGAATGTTCTAATACTGCTATTATTGGCTTCATTAGACTCATCTATTATTGAATCTGGATCTAATACTACCTCAATATTATTATTGCCTTCCACAAAGTTTGCTGAAAAACTCAGTTCCTCTATACTTCCTTTAGCCAAATCAATGGTAGAGTTGCCTATTTCAACTCCATTATGAAGTACAGAAACTAACACATTGTTGGCAGCTGTTCCTCCGAAGTTCCCTACTCTTATACTTAAAGCAGCGACAAGGTCATCGCCATACTCAGCAACAATTCCATTGTTATGATCAACCTGTAAGTCCACAGATACATCGTAAACGGTGAGGTACACTTTTTGCTTGCTCACTTGCCCACGAGTGTCTGTTGTAATGATTTCCACATATTGGCGACCGATGGTATCTGCTGTAAGATTGGCTTCATAGAGACCCGTAGAATCATCCAGTAGGTTCATCGTTTGTTCAATGCCTTGATAAGCGACTAAGACTTCATCTAATCCTACCAAGTCAGAAATAGTAGCCTGAATCTGAAAATTACCTCCAATATATACGGGCTGTCCTGTAATATTGGCATTTTGAATAATCGGCAAGTCATCTTCAATCAGGGTTCTGAAGCTGGCAGTATTGTTGTTTTCATTCATCTCTTGGATGTTGTCTAATGGGTCAACTATCACTTCCAAAAACTGCTCACCAAGTGCTATTTGCCATTCAAAATCTAATTCCCTAGAGTCCCCAACTGGTAGCTCTTCTACAGTTACTCGGTCTTGTTCTACTCCATTTTGATAGAATACAACATCAAACTCGCCTGCGTCTTCGCCATTGCTGCCATTATTGCTGATGGTAACATATAAAGGTCTAGTTTCAAGCCCTGTAAATGCGATGATATCAGTGCCATAGTCAAACGAAGTGATCTGCAAATCGGCATTAGGAGCTACAGTAGTAATTTCAGCTACGGAGACTGTTTTGCGGCCTGCAAAGTCGCTAATAGCAAGTAGTACAGGGTTTGTACCTGTGTTACCCACTACAAAATCTAGCTCATAAAACATTTGGTTTAATCCTGTTTTGTCTTTAGAAACACCCAAGTAATCACCTTCCAGTTTAAACATATCTCCACTAGCATTATCATTTGCCACTACTCTGATGTTAAACGAATCTGATAGCGCTACAAATTCAGGATATTGCAAATCTGTTATTGTAGGAGGAATAGCATCTATTACAGATAATATATTCTCAGAATAATTATTTGTTTCATCTAACTCGCTAAGCTGGTTTTCTGGATCCACCATAACTTTGGTAGTAATTGGGCCTGATACTAAAGGAGTCCAGTCAAATGAGAGGGTAATTTCTTCACCAGGCAATAGCGACACAGATTCCCTTTCTACTTCTTGGTTATTCACATAAAAAGCAACAGGCAGGTTCGCAACCATAGTATTACCAATATTCCTGACCTTTCTAACTGTAGTTTGGGACTGTTCTTCAACAAAAAAAGTAAAACTATCATCTCCAATAATATCAATATCTGTCCCATTTTTTACAACACTAACTGGAATTTCCTCAACGCTTGAAAGACCATTAACGTCTGTTGCTATAACAGTTAACGCACGTTTGCCTAAACCAGCTGGTGTTAATGTTTCTGACAGCGTATATGAAGTCTCACCATTTAGGTTAATGAGGTTAAAACCAGAGTTTTCTTCTTTATAATAAATGCTAGAAAGTCCTGCATTATCTGTAATAGTAGCCGATACAATAGTAGAATTATTCTCCACTACTGGGTGTGGGCTTACCTGTAAGTTATTAATAATTGGTAACGTAACATCTTCACTTCCATTAATTCCAGCAGCATAACCTACATAGATATTACCATCTATCATCCCACTCCCTACAGTAATTTCAAAAGGGATTACGGTAGATGAACCTGGAACCTGTAGAGAAGATACAGAGAAACTTACGGAATAAGTAGTATTAGAAGCCAATTCCCCTGAGATACTTATCTTCGTTTGACCATTGGCCTTAAACACAAACCCGCTTGTAGAAATTGTACCAGTGGTGAATGTAGCTGAAGCTTCAAGTACTGTTACATCTGCAGGCACGGTTAAGGATGGAGTATAAGTTGCAGGGCCAGTATAACTTCTATTACTTGAGTTTCCATCATTAAATGTATTGATAATGATTGTTTGTTCATTCATTACCAGTACATCTCTGCTTACTGTATCTTTTCGATTCTCTGGCGTAGTTGCAATCAATAACAGTTCGTAGTTGCCTGGACTCAAGTTGCCTGACGTAATACTTACACCGTTACCTAATAATGTGGCAACAGAAGATAAGCTGCCATAATACCTTAATCTCCATTCATAGGTTGCATCTGCCAAGTTAGCCCCATTCTGTGGAATTGCTGTAAGCTGTATATCTTGAGTCTCGCTGATAGTTGCTCCTAATAATGTTCCCGTATTGGCATCGCTCATAGAAATAGCAACTTCAGGAACAGGCCGACTGATATTTATACCTACTGATTGGCTAAGCGGAATACTTGCAAAATCTCCTTCAACTTTTAGTGTAATGGTATGCGCGCCTGGAGATAGCATCGTCATTGGCAAGTTAGGCGCAGTTCCTAAGACTCCATCAATACTAGAACTCCATTCAATATTGGCTGTCGCTAAATCAATGCCTGCAATGTAACTTCTAAAATCAGTACCTCCTTCAAAACCAAAATTATTGATGGGGTGCAAAATCGACATTTGAGGAATGGCATTGTCATCATTGCATGCTACGGTAATCTTATCGGTATTTGCCTCACCTAAGGTATTTTTCACACGAAGTGTAATTTCATGTGTGCCTGCAGATAAGAATGCAGTGATTGATGGCCCTGCCCCTAAATATCCATCTTGGTTTGAATACCAAGTTAAGCTATCGTTACTCAAGGGAACTGTACTTAAAGCTGTACCGATTCCAGTAAAATTCCAGACATCTGATGAGCCTTGACTGGTACCAGATGTCGGACTTGTAATAGTAGCAGATAAAGTACTTTCCACCACATTTACAGTGACTGACTTCTCTACAAGCTGCCCACCTATATTGACTTTGGCTGTTAGGGTGTGTACTCCTAAGCTGGATAAACTAGCAATTGATTCACAAGTATTGGCTTCCCCAATTGTTCCATCTGCTGATGATTCCCATGAAATGAGCACATTCTGATTTAAGCCTTGCGAAGGACAAATACTACCTAACTCTGGGCTCACAACATCAAGTCCTAATGTGAAATCTGTATTTCTAGGAATAGTTTCGCCATCTAATAAGGAGTTAATAGACACCAGAAAAGAATCGCTTCCTGCAACCACATCAATAATTTGCGTCCTAGTGTCTATTCTTCCTTCACGATCTCTAATGGTATAAGTGAGTTCATGTCGCCCGTAAGAAAGTTGTCGTGTTGTGTCCAAATAAGTTTCAGTGGTGGTATGGTTTAGCAACTGTCCATCAATGTCTGATTGGATGGTATAAGTAAGTTCGTCACCAGTATCATAGCTAACAGATGCCCCCAAGTTAACTTCTTGCCCAAAGAACACATTGTTTACTGGTAGGGTAAATGAAAAGCTAGGAATATTAGCCAAGGCAACAAAGCTAGTATAGTTTTGCTGATTGGTGAGGGAAAATTCTATTTCTCTATAGGCCGGTTCATTATTGATTTCGGCCACAATTTGATAACGACCTTTTATAAAGGGGG
>JBMYQA010000193.1:0-11574 GCA_049600855.1 Flammeovirgaceae bacterium
ATGCAGAAAATGGAAAGCTTGAACTTGAAATTAGTGCCCACTCCCTGTTGTTTCTTAAAACTGCGGGTAATTATATAGACATCCATTACCAGCTGAATCATCAGCACCAAACCTATGTATTGAGAAATCGACTGAAAAATATTTTACCCATTCTCAATCAGCCTAATTTTTACCAATGTCATCGCAGTTATTTGGTTAATTTAGATAAAGTAACGCAGGTAACGGGAAATGCCAGAGGACTTGAATTACATCTTGAAGGTTTTGATAAACAGTTGATACCTGTTTCCCGGTCTAAATCACAAGAGCTGGAAAAGCTGCTTCACGCATTAAAATAGGTCATTTCACTTTCTTATTTTCCAATTCAAACCTAAACTTTCCCATTCATCCCTTTCATTTTTAAGTACCTGAATTTGTAGATTTTTTTGTGTGAGTTCGATTCATAAAAGAAAAAATTCACGTTCATGGAAATTACGCTTAAAGTCTTACTATTCATTCACGTACTTGCTGGGTTTATAGCGTTGCTGGCTGGAGCCATCGCTGTAGTGACTAAAAAAGGAGGAACTGCTCATCGAAAATGGGGGATGGTTTATTTTTGGGGCATGCTGGTGGTATTCATCACTGCTGTCATTCTATCCACCTTCAAATTTATTCCCTTCCTCTTCATGATTGCCTTCTTTAGCTTCTACCAAGTCTTTAGTGGTTATCGAATTTTATTTCTTAAACAGCTTTACAGCGATCAAAAACCCAAATGGATTGATTGGTTGTCAGCGGGGATTAGTTTGTGTTCCAGTATACTTTTTATGGTATGGGGCGGATACCATTTAGTTGAACATCCAGCTTCTTTTTTTCCCAAACTAGCCATCGGTTTTGGCGTTGGGGGCATACTCATCACCTACACCAATACCAAGCCCTTCTTCATCAAACCTAAAAACAAGCAATTTTGGTGGTTCCATCATTTAAATAACATGATGGGCGGCTTAATTGCGACTACTACCGCATTTTCCACCACTATTTTCGGAATCTTAGAAATCAATTCCGTTTTTGTTTGGCTATGGCCTACGTTAATTGGTGTGCCACTAATTAGATGGTGGAACCGAAGTTATCGAAAAAAATTCGATCGCCAATTAGCAGTGGCCTGACATCAATTTTAAGTGCATTCATTTTTCTCCTTCCTGCTGGGTTTGGAAACCTAACAGGAAGGAGAAAAATATTTTATCTGAAATCCACTGAATCTTAAAGAAATCCAATAAACTCTCTTATTTTAGCGGCTAAACAACCAAATAAGCTAAAGTTTGTCGGCCCTACTTTTTTACCTTTTTGTGATTACGATTGCCGTTCAGCTCATTTACATATGGGTTTTGTTTGGACGTGCAGCTTTTCAAAAAGATGAACTTGCTACAGATCGTAGATTACCCGTTTCAGTGATTGTCGCTGCCAGAAATGAGTTTGAGAACCTGCAAACCCTCATCCCTGCTTTATTAGAACAAGATTATCCCAACTATGAAATCATTATTGTTGATGATAAATCTGATGATACGACCTATGATTTTTTATTAGAGATACAGGCGAAATATGATCGAATAAAGCTTGTTCGCATCAACCACACGCCAGAACATCTAAACTCTAAAAAATATGCCTTAACCTTAGGCATTAAAGCAGCCAAACATGAGGTGGTTTTACTTACAGATGCCGACTGTGTACCCTTAAGCAAGCAGTGGATTGCCGAAATGACCAAACACTATCAAAAAGGAAAAGACATCGTAATTGGGCTTTCTCCTTACCAAAAACGGAAGGGTTTATTGAATAAAATCATTCGCTATGAAACATTTTATGTAGCCATCCAATACTTGTCTATGGCCTTGTGGGGAAAACCTTATATGGGAGTTGGACGTAATCTTTCTTACAAGAAGAACCTATTTTTTGCTAACAAAGGTTTCCATTCACATCGAAATACCACAGGAGGAGATGATGATTTATTTATCAGTGAAGTTGCCACAGGAAAAAATACCGCAATAGCCTTTGTTCAGGAAGCACAAACCGAATCTATTCCTAAAATTAGGTGGAAAGATTGGTATAAACAGAAAGTTCGACATTTATCTGTGAGTAAACAATACAAACTTTCTGATAAAATTATATTAGGTTTGATGAACCTTTCGCACGCAAATAGTTATATATTTTTAGGATTAGGCTATTTAGCGGGTGTTAATCATTGGGTGTTGCTCGGAGGGTATGGTATTCGAATTATTAGTCTGTTAACACTTTTTTACCTGTTTAATAAGAAGTTTAGACAAGATATTGAGATTTACCTAGTTCCTTTGTTTGATATATTGTATATTTTCTACTATATATTTGTGAGCACAAAAGCATATTCAACTAAAAAAGTTGCATGGAAATAAAAAAAAAGTTTTCGGATAAGGCACTGGAAGATTTTGGTTTGATAGATAGAGCTGTAACAGGAGATGAACAAGCCTATGCGGCACTCATGGAACGTTATAGAAAATCGGTCTATCACACCATGCTCAAAATGGTAAGAAATGTAGATGATGCTGAAGATTTGACCATAGAAGCATTTGCTAAGGCATTCCGAAATTTAGCTAAGTTCAAAAAAGAATACACATTTAGTACTTGGCTTTTCCGCATTGCAACAAATAATTGTATCGACTTCATTCGAAAGAAGAAGTTAGACACCATGAGTATCCATTCATCCATTAATAATGATGACGATGACCCCATTCACATGGATATTCGCGATAGTGCTCGAAATCCTCAAGAAGAAGCTATACGAACACAAAAGATTGAATTAGTTAGAAAGTTTGTTACGCTACTGCCTCCAAAATACCAGCGGTTAGTGAAGCTTCGCTACTTTGAAGAGCTGTCTTACGATGAAATTGCCAAAGAAATCGAAGCACCTTTAGGAACGGTAAAAGCACAATTACACCGTGCTCGAGAGTTGCTGTACGATTTGGTAAAAAACTCCAAGCATATGATTTAATGCCTTACAGCTTCCCAAATAAATAACCAGCTGTACGGGCAAGGCAGTGCCCCGCAGTGGCTACTGTTGTCCCTAACCAGCAAGATCGTTTTAAGCCAAACAGCCCTTTCAACCGCCATAAAATGGACATTATCTTAAAATACTTCCCTGACCTTACTGATCAACAAATTCATCAATTCAGCCAGTTACAAGATTTATATGCAGATTGGAATACAAAAATTAATGTAATCTCACGGAAAGACATTGAGAACTTGTATGAGCGCCACGTGTTGCATTCCTTGTCCATTGGCCACTTTTTTGGATTCGATGAAGGAGAAAAGGTGTTGGATATTGGTACTGGAGGTGGTTTTCCTGGCATTCCCCTAGCTATTTTATTTCCAGAAGCGCAATTCCATTTAGTAGACTCTATCGCTAAGAAAATTAAAGTGGTGCAAGGCGTAGCTGAAACGCTACAACTCACGAATGTCACCAGTGCTCACCAGCGAGCTGAAAAAGTAAAGGATAAATATGATTTTGTGGTAAGCCGAGCCGTTACCAATATCAATGCACTTTTCAATTGGATCAAAGACAAAATCAAGTCTAGCCCAAACTCAGCAGTACAAAATGGCCTAATCTGCTTGAAAGGAGGTGATTTGAAAGAGGAATTCTCCACTTTTAAACGCAACTTCAGAATTTATGAGCTTCAGGATGTTTTTGAAGAGGAATTCTTTGAAACGAAAAAACTGGTATATGTCCCCAAGTGATGTCGGTTAACGACTCATTTTAATAGCTGGTAGACAGACTCATAAATCACCTCATTTACCCAACGTTGATACATTTTGGCAGAAGGATGCAACAAATCTGCTGCAATTAACGCTGGATCGCCCTTGGCTTCTAAAGATATGGGGGTAATGTCAAGGAATAAAACTCCTAGTTCTTCGGTAATTTCCCTTTTTACCCGATTATACACCTTTAGTTCTTCATGAATTTTAGCGGTATCCATGTCTTTGGCAAATGGCGTTACGCTATAATCGGGAATGGAAACGACAAATACGCGTTTTTTATTTCCATCGGCAAATTCAATTGCTTGGTGTACTAATGCTCGGTATTCTTTTTTGTACTGATCAAGTATATATCCTTTGGCTTCCCCGCGATATTGATTATTCACCCCAATTAAGAGTGATACTAACCCATACTTTTCTGTAATATTCTCCTTTTCGATTGCTTCGGCCAATTCATCAGTCGTCCACCCGGTAGTCGCGATGATGCGTGGTGCATTCACTTGAATTCCACTTTTAGAAAGCGTATCAGCTAAAACAACAGGCCACCTTTCAGCTACCGCAACCCGTTCTCCAATCGTATATGAATCGCCAAGGGCTAGAAAGTGAAGTGCTTCTGATTTCATTGTATTTGTTTGAACAGTTTGTAGATTGATTTCAGTCTTGCCGCAAGCAAATAAAACGATTAAAAAGGCGAAAATACAGTGTCTATAAGTCAAGTTTTTCATTTTCAGGCAATTATTTTAAACCACATAGATTCTCGGAATTTGAAAATAGGCATATATTTGTTCCTTAGTCACATTCCGTCATTTTGTGATTCATTAAAAAAAGCTGTTTGATTCAGGATTTTAATCTTAAATCGCGCACCTAAATTTTCTTCATTGAAGCGATTTTCTGAGTAAAAAACAGCACTAAAATAGGCAATAACTATTCTTCTATATGAAACGTAACACCATTATTTGGATTATTATTGGCATTCTCTTACTGGCACTTTTAAGCTGGGGCGGATATTTTGGTTACCAACAGTACGATGCTTATGAAACTCAGATTAGTGAGTTTACAGATTATAAAGCGGATGTTGAGGATGCTAGTATGACGCGGTATAATAAAAAACTAAAGGATTTAAAAGGGCAGTACACCGAAATAGATTCTAGCTTAGCTAAGATTTTAAATCAACTTGCTGATAATCGTTTTTATACTAGTGATAAAGAAGATTTAATGCGTCGATTCCAAAATATTTATGAAGAGCTGCAACGCAATGCTGGGGTAATCGACACGCTTTACTATGGTTCAAATATTTCAGAAACTGGCTTAGATAACTTCCAGCGTGCTGTGGTGACTTACCTTCAGGAGATGAACGAAGCCCTTGAAGAAGATGCCCGTATTGCCAAAAAGCGCATTGCCAGCTACCGCTATCGCTTAAAAGCTTATCGAGATAGCATGTTGCTTTATCTTGATCAGAAAAAAATGCTTTTAGATAGCTTACAAACGCTTCAATCACTCGCAGAAAACGGGAAAACGGACAAATCACTCGAAGAGGAACGAGATCGACTATTAGCCATGCTAGAAGCCAAAGATTCTACCTTAGATATGATGACGAGCGATACTACGGATTATGCAAAAATCATTAGAGGTTTAGAAGATTCTTTGGCGCTTGTAACTAACCGAGAGCAACCGCTTCAAGTCATGGAATTACACTGCTATTACGTTCCTAAAGAACGGGAAAAGCGGGGAAAAGTATGGCTCAATGATCAGCCCATTCATACGCCAAATAAGGTACGAGAGATCACTATTGAGTTTCAAACGAATATTCCAGAGTTTTCAGATGAAAATAAGGCTGAATTGGTGCTCTACTTCAATAAAGTGCCTATCAGAAGCCAAGATCTCATCATCACCAATGGGTATTGCAATACCGTGTTTGACTGTAAAGATGAAAAATTAGAACCTGGAGCTTATTCGCTCCAAATTAAATATGCAGGGGAAACCATTAGAGAACATACGTTTAGAATTTCTAAACCTACTTTGTTCTAACTAATGTTAAAGCCTAAATCGTAGATTTTTACCGCCTTACACCTCACGGTAAAAATCTACGATTAGTTTCGTTAAATTTGAGAACTTTTCCTAAAACCTTCTACGTCCTGAGAAATGCATGGCTTCTCCTTTACCGAAACCATAGCTCGCGCCAAGGATGATAAATCGACCGCGTTGTCTGCTGTTAAAGAGGTAAAAATCTTCTTCACCCGCTTCTCGTTGCGAAATACGTGTGGCAAACACATCACGAACGCTGAAATTCACGACTACTTTTCCTTTCAGTACCCGTTTGCGCGCACCAAAATTTAAAAATAGGTTATCCCGAACTTCCCCTTGTACTGTCTGAAAACCAGAGCGATAATTTCCGATCAGTTCCACATCTGTATCAAAAGGAAGCTTAAACTTTGCTGTTGCGCGAGACGACCAACGATCGGCTGTAAAGTCAAATGAAGTTTGCTCAAAGCTGCCTTTTCGTTGGAAGTAATTGTAGTTAAAATCTGCGTTTATGGTAAACCAATCTACGGGGTTATACTTCGCGTTAAACTCTACGCCTGTGGTACTATTTGTGCCTGTGTTGATTGGTCGAGTGATGCTTACGCCATCTTCAAATGTAGCAATCCGCTCCACTGCATCCGTAGTGTAGCGAAAGTATAAGCCAAAATTAAAGGAAAGGTCTTTCAGTTCATGAATACTATTGATCTCATACGAATCGGTAAACTCAGGCAATAAATTTGGGTTTCCTGCTGAAATATTGAAGTTATTTCGAATATTGAAAAAAGGATTCAAACTCCACAACCTTGGTCTATAAATCCGCTTTGAATATCCAGCCTGAATGGAGTGTTGATCTGTAATCTTATACGAGGTATGGAAGCTGGGAAATAAATTGGTAAATCGCTGAATATTTTCTTCATTCGTATTTTCAAGTAGCGTATACAAATAGGTATGCTCCATTCGTACACCTAACTTCACGCCCCACTTTTCTCCTTCATAAGCACCTGTTGTGTAAAGCCCCAACACATTTTGATTATAATCAAAGACATTGGTTAGTCCCACATTATTCACCCATTCGCCATTAATCAAATCATTCACCGCAAAATCATTAGTTACATTATTGAGTACATATTGTGCTCCCGTTTCTACCGTATATTTTTTCGAAATGGGGTGCGTATAATCTAACTTAAAGGTATATCGGGCTTCTTTAAAGTCTGTTCGCGTTTCTTGATTGTCAATTTCTTCTACGCCCACTAATTGATTATTGGAAAATGTTGACTCCTGATCTTTTCCAAAAAAGTTACCCAAGGCACTAAACAACAATTCGCGATCTTTGTTATTTTTAAAGCCTTTCTTGTATTGCAATTCATATTGCCATTTTGGATTGTCTGCTGTCGTGGCTTCTACACGATCCCATGCATTCGTCAACACGTCATCTTCATATAAATCAAAATGGAGTTCGGAGCTTTCATCTTCCTTTTCGAAGGCAAAGTTTCCCGATAGGGTAATGACATTAAAATCATTGATGTGGTAATCGGTTCCGAGAATCACGTTGTAGAATGTTTCATTCTTTTCTCGCCTTCCAAGGCTAGTCAGCTCCGTATCATTCACAAAATCACGGTTTATGCTTTCCAAATCAGTGGGCAGCGTTCTACGCCCTACTCCAAACTGGCTAAACAAGTTGAACTTTTCTGTTCTTTTATTTAAACTCACACCGACACTGTGATTATTTGGCACTCCTGTATTTAAAGTAATCGAACCATTCAAGCCCTTCTTTTCTTCCTTTTTCAAGACGATGTTGATGATTCCCGAACTACCTTCTGCATCGTATTTTGCCGAAGGATTTGTGATCACCTCTATTTTCTCAATCATGTCAGCAGTAATGGTTCCTAAAGCATTTCCTTCTTCGCTTGCCAAAATGGAAGGTTTTCCATTAATCAACACCTGCACGCCTTCGCTACCGCGCAAGCTAATTTGTCCTTCAATATTTACATTTACCGATGGCACATTGTTAAGCACTTCTAAAGCACTGGCACCTGTGGTACTCAAATCTTTTCCTACATTGAATACACGTTTATCCAATCGAAATTCCGTTTGCGACTTTTCAGCCGTAATCGTCATTTCTTGGAGTGCTTCTGCACTTTCAACTAAGGCAACTTCACCTAAAGCAATTTTATTATTAACTATTTGGTATTCGGTAATCGTTTTTGCATCAAATCCAATAAAACGTACTTCAATGTAAAAATTGCGTGCTGTAGTTTTAATCACAAAGTTTCCTGCTCCATCTGTAGTCGTTCCTGTGATTGGTTTTTTTGTTTGTTTATCTCCAATTAGTACAGTTACAAACTCCATGGCTTGCTGTGTCTTTTCTTCGATGACTTTTCCCGTAATGGTCACTTCGGAGGCTTGTCCATATAACCGAAGCGTTCCCATCAAAAACAACCCCACAAAGCATAAATAAGTAAGTTTCAAATTCATGATTTTTCTAATTAGCATTTAGAAAGTGTATAGAGGCTGTTTGAACTTTTTGTTTAGTGCTAAAAGTTCAAATAGTCCCTTAAAATAAATGTTTATACAAATGTCTGATTAACCACTAGGAATCCCTAAAAAAATCCTTGAACGACAGAACTTTTCCCCTCAACGACTTAGCTCCTATTTATGCTGTTTAAGGGATAGTTTCAGTCGATCACAGATTAATCATCAGCTACCCGTAAGATTTCTTTTATATTTGACAGATGAGAAATATTCTAAAGAATAGTCTGTATAGTCATGGCAAGGAAATCCTTTTTCAAATAACACTTCATATTGTGGTATTGTTCTTTTACTCTTTTGATCGCGGAAAGGTAGAAGAACATCGTTGGGCATTTTTCACCAATTATGCGGCGGCGGCATTCGTCATCAATTACTTTTTACTTCCTTCATACTATTACCGCAAAAAATATTTCTATTTTTTCGGTTACGTCATCGTAATTGTAACTATTGTTATTCTTATTGAGGAATTTTTATTAGAGCAGATTTATTTTCCAGATACGAGGGGAAAAGGGTTTTCAGGGGTGATCAACACGCTACTGGATGTAATGCCTGTCATCACGATCTTATCAGGATTCAAATTTGCTTGGGATGCGCATCACACCCAACAACAAGTAAATATGCTGCAACAAACTATAAAAGACAGTGAATTAAGTTTTTTAAAATCACAAATCAACCCTCATTTTCTATTTAATAATTTGAATAATTTATACGCCTACGCTATTGAAAACTCTCCCAAAACGCCATCCATTATTTTGGAGCTTTCAGCTGTATTGCGATACATGTTATACGATTGCAAAGGAGATGTGGTCTTACTTTCGAATGAATTACAGCACTTAAAAAACTTTACGGCACTCAATGAGTTACAAATTGAAGAAAGGGGAAAGATCACATTTAGTACGCCTAAAATTCAGGCTTCTTATAAGATTGCACCTTTAATTTTGATCGTATTTGTGGAAAATGCCTTTAAACACAGTACTTCTAGTCAGTCTGATGAGATTTTCATCCATATTAAAGCGGAGCTAAGCACTGAAGGCGTATTTATATTTGAAGTTGAAAATTCTTATTTACCGAATTCAAATACTCAAAGTTTGTCACAAGGCATTGGTTTGGAGAATGTCAAAAAGCGTTTAAACTTGTTATATCCCGATTCTCATGAACTGGTCATTAATGCTGCTAATAATCGGTACAAAGTAGCGTTAACCATACAATTAACTCCATAGTAATCATGCTTCGTTGCATCATCATAGAAGATCAGCCGCCTGCTCAGCGCATCTTAAAAAAATATATCGCAGATAGTGGAATTTTAATACTGGAAGAAACGTTTTCGGATGCATTGCAAGCAATAGACTTTTTAAGACTTGAAAAGATTGATTTAATCTTTCTCGATATTCATTTGCCAAAAATATCAGGATTTGACTTCATCAAACTTTTGGAGCAGCCTCCGCATATCATCTTAACCACCGCATTTCCTGACTATGCGTTACAAAGTTATGAACATCATGTGATTGACTATTTATTAAAGCCGTTCTCTTTTCAGCGTTTCCTAAAAGCCATTACCAAAATTCCTAATCAACCGACAAATGCTCAGGAACATGCGGTGCAAGCTCCTGCATTTATTTTCGTAAAATCAGGTTATGAACACATCAAAGTTGCCATTGCTGACATCATTTACATTCAGGCAGGAGCCGATTATGCTGAAATCATCACAGATACCAAAAAATACCTCAGCATTAACCCGTTAAAGTATTGGCTAGATAAATTAGCAAACAGCAACTTTTGTCAAATTCATAAGTCTTTCATCGTCAACACAAATGCCATTGAAAAGATCGCGGGTAATCAACTCTTTCTCACCAACGAACAAGTCATTCCTATCGGGCGCGCATACAAAGAACAGTTTATGAAACGATACATTCAATGATCTGGATCAGTTGCAAAAGTTGGGGAGAGGCTAACAATTTCAGGTATTTGCCATCCACCATTAGTGGAAATACTAAAAAGCTATTCAAATTTTGAAGAAGTAACAATATATGTACTTTAAAGGTGGTGATAGACGTATATTTGTCTATCACCTTATTTTTTTATGATGAAACTTTTTTTCATAGTACTATTCATATTCAATTATAGTGTTGTATTTGCTCAAATAGATCAAGATATCAAAGGAAGTGAAGAACTTGAGCGGGGAAATTATGTAGCAGCAAAAACGCTATTTAAACAAGCAAGTAACTCGTATGAAGCAAATAAAAACTTTGAGCAGTTTTTTAAGGCAGAGTTGAATATTGCCCTTTGTAATTATTATTTGTTAGAATATGATTCAATTATATTTCGAATTAATAATATACTTAATGAGTATCCGAAAGAAATAAATAAAGATTTAGCTTCTAAAGTTGATTTTCTAGGATACTTAGGTCTTATACATGGATTAAAAAAAGATTACAGTACTGCTTATCAATATTATAAACAGGCCTTAGCTGTTCAAAAAGGTATGGGAATCGAGACTAAGAGTTTAGCAGATATTCATGCAAGTCTAGCAACGGTGTGTGTTAAACGTGGTGATTTTAGAACAGCAATTAAATATCAAAAGGAAAGTATTAAACTTGATAAAAAACTAAACAATCAAAATTATGTAGAAGTATTTGATAACTATATGGGATTAGGGATAGCTTATTATCTAGATGGTAGATATAATTTAGCCAAAGATGCTTATTATAAAGCCAAAGTAATTCTACTTAAAAATGAAGCATTTAATTATAGAAATAAGCTTCGATGGAGATTAGAGGAAAGTTTAGGTTTATTACATAATGATTTGAATAACTTTGATAGTGCAATCTACTATCATAAACATAATGATATTTATACTAAAGATACGGATAATGTTTTCTCTAACTTTGAAATTGCTGATAGTAGAGCTAATTTAGCCAAAGTATATAGAGATAAGAAAGATGTTAAACTGGCGAAGTTTTGGCTGTATAATTCTTTAGAGTACGCAAATAAAAGTACATATAAATCAAGAGATTACGCAAAAACCTATAGCTCATTAGCTCAGGTATTTATATATGAAAATCGGTTTGACTCAGCAATTTACTATTCCCACCAAGCGATCATCAACTTTTTACCCTTTTTTAAAGATGAGAATATTTATTCGTCTCCTGACTTGGAATTTACCAATAATGAAGATGCTTTAAAATTCGCCCTCCATCGCAAAGCCCGTGCCTTCCTCGGCCTTGCCCTACAAACCAAATCTCCGAAAGATCAGGAGATGACGGTCAACAG
>JBMYQA010000194.1:0-11509 GCA_049600855.1 Flammeovirgaceae bacterium
CTGTAACCAGCTCAAATCTCGACTAACTAAACGACTTTCATTAATTAAAGACTGTACTTTTTCCTGAAATATCATAGGTTATTCCCTGTTTTTGGATATCAAAAGTTTAAATTAAATAATAAGCAGTTAACCAAAAAGAATATGGTATTTTTTTCGCTCACCTGCTTCTGCTAGTAAAGGCAATTTCTTGAACTATTTTAATCGAGTTCAGCGATCAGTTAGTCGTGCAATGCACTCCATTTTATGAATACTTACTGTGCCCAATTCAACAATTTATTACAAAACCGTAAACCTTATCAACAAAAGCGTAGTTTGGTAGGAAAGGCCATTCCAATCAGCTTTATTTGCTGCCAAAAATTGAGGAATCCATGTCACTAGTCAATTGCAAACACGTTTTTTTCGACTTAGATCATACCTTGTGGGACTTTGAACGAAACTCCGTCGAAACCTTAAGTGAACTGTATCATGAATTTGATATTGGTGTGCTCTCCAATGAAAGTTTGGAAACTTTTTTGGAAGTTTTCAAAGAAGTGAATGCAAAGCTTTGGGACATGTTTAACCGAAATAAGATTGAGAAATTCTACATCCGCCAAAGGCGTTTTGAACTCGTCTTTCATGCCTTAGATGTAGCCGTAGAGGATGTGCCTGAAGGAATTGCTGAGTTATACTTACAACGTTGTCCATTAAAACCGCATTTACTCCCCTATACTGTTGAAATACTCGACTACCTAAAAGGTAAATATGAGCTCCACATCTTATCTAATGGTTTTGGCGATGTGCAAGAAACCAAATTAAGAAATAGCGGAATTTTCGACTATTTTCAGGTGATTGTGAATTCAGAATCTACGGGATTCAAAAAACCAGATCGAAGAATCTTTGATTATGCTTTGGAGCAAGCAAATGCAAATGTAGAAGAATCGGTCATGATTGGGGATAATTTGAGAACAGACATGGCAGGCGCCAGAGGTATAGGAATGCGTCATGTATTTTTTAACCCAGGTCAGTTAGAGCATTTTCAACATATTGATTTTGAAATCAATCACTTAAAAGAGTTAGAGGCCCTTTTATAATCATGCCTTAATAGAAAATGGCTCATTTACCTTTTGATGTGAATGAGCCATTTTTTTATAGAAGTATTCGTGTTTATCGATTAAACAACGAATCGACGTATTCCATTTTATTGAAAGGTTGTAAATCATTTACGCCCTCTCCTACTCCAATGTATTTTACGGGAATCTTAAACTCATCTGAGATACCAATAATTACCCCACCTTTAGCAGTGCCATCGAGCTTGGTAATTGCCAAAGAGGTTACCTCCGTTGCCTTCGTAAATTCACGAGCTTGAATAACCGCGTTTTGCCCTGTACTTCCATCTAACACGAGCAATACCTCATGAGGCACATCAGGAATTACTTTTGACATAACCCTTCTAATTCTGCTCAACTCATTCATTAAGTTTACCTTCGTATGCAAACGTCCAGCTGTATCGACAATCACCACATCAGCTCCAACATCGACACCTCTTTTCACGGCATCAAAAGCCACAGCCGAAGGATCAGTATTCATGCCCCTAGAAACCACTTCAGCATTTACACGTTCGCCCCAAAGTTTAAGCTGATCAACCGCAGCAGCACGGAAAGTATCTGCCGCACCCAATACCACTTTTTTACCTTGTCCAATCAATTGAGCAGATAATTTGCCAATTGTAGTGGTTTTACCCACACCATTTACCCCAACCACCATCATCACAAAGGGCTTTTTATCTGAAGGAATCTGAAAACCTTCTACATCCTGTGTTTGGTTTTCAGATAATAGTCCTGCAATTTCTTCTCGAAGAATACGATCTAGCTCTTGTGTACCCACATACTTATCACGTGCCACTCGTTCTTCGATGCGCTCAATAATTTTTAATGTGGTATTGACACCAACATCAGAGGTCACTAGAATTTCTTCCAACTCATCAAGTACTTCATCATCTACTTTAGACTTACCTACAATGGCTTTACCCAGTTTATTGAAGAAATTACTTTTTGTTTTTTCGAGCCCCTGCTCTAGTTTATCTTTATTTTCTTTCTTTTTGAAAAAATCTAATACACCCATAGTCAGTCCATACGTTTGAGGTGGCGATTTTACTATTAGAGATGATATAAAGTAAGTTTTATATAAACTCTATTCAAATGAATAAAAATCCATTTGGCAAAATTGGGTACAAAAAAACCCTACCAATTTGTAGGGCGAATATACGCATAATGCTTAGTTAAGAGATGGAAAACCATCAACTTTTTGAAATTACTTCTTCAAGACATCATTCACGGTCTCTTCAGGAACAATTTCTTCCTTGAAGGTGTAAGCGCCTGTTTTCTCAGACTTTACGGCACGCACTACTTTGGCCCACTTCTGTCCACCTTCCTTTTTCAGGGTTGCAACTACTTTCTTAGCCATGATTACTTAATTTCTCTGTGAATAGTATATTTCTTCAAGATAGGATTGTATTTCTTCAACTCCAATCTTTCTGTCGTGTTTTTACGGTTCTTCATCGTAATGTATCGAGATGTACCTGCTACACCAGAGTTTTTGTGCTCAGTACACTCTAAGATTACTTGAACCCTATTTCCTTTCTTTGCCATGATTCACTAGCTCTTTTAGAGTTTAACACCATTTTTCTTGGCCTCATTTAATACGGCCGAAACACCTTTCTTGTTGATGGTTCTCAACACTTTAGTTGATACTTTTAAAGTTACCCATCTGTCTTCTTCAGGAATATAGAATTTTTTCTTATGCAAATTCGGGAAAAACTTTCTTTTAGTTTTGTTATTTGCATGAGAAACATTATTTCCTACTCTAGGCCTTTTGCCTGAAATATCACAAACCTTGCTCATTTTTCTCTTCTTTTGAAATTTGGGATTGCAAATATCGAAAATCAATGGAAAAAGTCAAACGGAAAACTCAGTAGTTTTTAAATTTTTCTCACAATTTTCAAAATTGATTTGTGAAAGTGCTTTTGGAAGTATTTAAAATCAAAATTTGATCACATTTTTTATCCTTTTTCAAGTAACATATCAGAAAAAAATGTGTTACTTGCCAAAAATATGTTTTGTCATTTGCCGCATATTTATTTTCACATTTTGTATTGAGTAACTGCAAAGAAGTATACACCCGATCGCCATATTAAATGCGTTATTTACGTAATTCAACGAACAACTTCTTCATGAAAGGATTCATTTTTTAAGATAACAGTCTACAAAACCTCACATCTTATTGAAATTAAAATAGTTCCAAGTAGTTGTTTATTGATTATTTCGTAATTTGTGTAAAAGTTGTATCGCTACATAATCAATGAATATATGCCAGTTGGCAATCTACATAAATACTTTTTTTTCACTTGCTTCGGCATGATTTTCATGCTCCAAGCATCTGCACAGAAGGGCTTAAAACCAAGTAAAAAGCTCTACCAATATTCCTACATGCATTGGACGTCTGAGGAGGGGCTGCCTACTAATAGCACCATTCAGGTTCACCAAACGGATGATACGCATATATGGATCGCTACTTTTGGTGGAATCACCCGATTTAATGGGTTAGAATTTAATGTGTTCAACACCGCTAACACATCGCAAATCATTAATAATGCCATCAATTATCTATTTGAAGCGCGAGACAATGCCATTTGGACGTGTACCGAAAGTGGTGGCGTAAACCGCCTGAAAGATGGAAAGTTTGATAATTATACCAAAACACACGGACTCCCTAGTAATACCACTGAATGCATTGCCCAAGATCGAAAAGGCAGAATATGGGTCGGAACTAATCAAGGAATTTGCTTTTGGGATGGCGTACGTTTTAGTCAAGAAGGCCTCCCCAACTCCATGAAAAACATCAATGCCATTTCTGTGTTTTTTGATAGTAAAGGGGCCATGTGGGTGGGTACAGCCAATAAAGGTGCATACCGCTATAAACAAAATAAACTCACCATTTTTGATGAGAAAACAGGGTTAAAAAACGGCCGAATTAATTCGATCACGGAAACACATGAAGGATCGATCTGGTTATCCACGAACTTGGGGCTTTATCAGGTGAAAGGAAAGAGCATCAACGCTTTTTTTAAAGAAAATGGACTGCCCGACAACAGCGTTTCGGTAGTTTATGAAGACATTGACCAAAGCCTGTGGATCGGGACTTTTAATGGATTATGTCGCTATTATGGTGAAAAATTCAGCTATTACCCCAACGAACACCCTTTATCTGAAAATCAAATCACTGACATCACCCAAGATGTGGAAGGCAATTTATGGGTAACCACCTATCGCCATGGGCTTTTTAAAATCTCAGATGGCAAGTTCACTAACTTTTCAGAATATGAAGCTGGTAAAGATTTTCTCGTTCACGGAATTTTAGAAGTGAATAAAAATACCAACCTAATTGTTGGTAGAAATGATATTTTCACCTTAGACCGACAAACGAATGAATTAAACAAGTTTAACGACTTAAATAAACACCTCAAATCTACCCTGAAATCTGCTTATATTGATTCAAAGAATGCCATTTGGGTAGCTACACGAACAGGACTCATTCGCTATCAACAAGGGAAAGTAACTAAGTATTCTACTACAAATGGTTTAGTACATGATAATGTCAGGGGAGTAATTGAAGATAGTGAAGGCAATTTTTGGGTCTATACCAGTAATGGGGCTAGCGTTATTAAAACGGATGGCAATATCCAAAACTTTACCAGTGAAGATGGTCTTCCCGATGATCTTGTACTTTCTATTTTCGAAGATACAGATAACAATTTATGGTTTTCTACCCGTAACGGTCTTGGCAGATATCGCGATGGGCATTTCCGAACCTTCAGAATGGCTGATGGCTTACTCGGAGATGTGGTATTTAAAGTTTATGAAGACCGAGAAGGCGTACTTTGGATAGGATGCAGTGGAGGGGTTACGCGCTATGAAAATGGTGAATTTACGCAAATAGCGCCTCAAGATGGTTTAGCAAGTGATGTGGTATTTCAAGTGATTGAAGATAATGTGGGGTATTTGTGGATGACGACAAATGCCACTTCCACAGGTGTGTTTAAAGTACCCAAGCAGGAAATGAATGATTTGGCAAAAGGTAAGATTGCTAAAATACACGCTGTTAGCTACACCTTGGCCGATGGGATGAAATCAAGTGAATGTACGGCAAATGGCACTAGTATTCGCACACATGATGGAGCCCTCTGGTTTCCTACACTCAAAGGTGTAGAAATGATTCACCCGAATCGCATCTACACCAACCAAGAAAAACCTAGAGTGGTCATCGAACAGTTTATTGCCAATAATCAGTCGTTTGATCTTAACCAACCCATCGAACTGCCACCAGGTAAACATCGACTTGACATCCATTTTGCAGGACTTAGTTATGTATTTCCCGCTAATGTGCAGTATAAATATCGGCTGGAAGGCTACGAAACCGAATGGCAAGAAGGCAAGAATCGAAAAGAGGCTTTTTACACAAATTTATCCGATGGCACGTATACCTTCAAAGTGATTGCAAGTAATAACGATGGCTTGTGGAATGAAGAAGGCGCGCAATTGACCTTCGTGATCAAACCCTACATATGGAATACGTGGTGGTTTAGAGTTACTGTAGTGCTACTGGTAATTGCAGCCAGCATTTTCGTTTATAACTATCGGGTACGACAAATTCAAAAGCAACAACGCATTTTAGCTAAAAAAGTGATGGAAAGAACGGCCAAGCTACGCGAAAAACAAAGTGAAATCATTGGAAAAAATCAAATTCTCCAACAGCAAAAAGAAGAAATCATTTCTCAACGAGACAGCATTGAAGAGAGTAATAAAAAACTCAATAAGGCAATGCTTGAAATCAAAACTCAAAATGAAATGATTGAGTTGAAAAGCAATAAGTTGGAATATGCACAACGGATTATTCAAGAGCAAAATAGAAAACTTACTGAAATCAATCACAAGCTGGAAGAAAAAGTGCGCGACCGCACAGATGAGCTGAACCATGCCTATGAGGAATTGCAAGAATCTCATGACGAACTAGATCGGTTCATCTACCGTTCTGCACACAACTTAAAAGCGCCTATCAGCAGAATGCTGGGACTTTGTAATTTAGTTCGCCTCGAATCTGAAAACCCTAAAGTAATTGAGTGCATTAGCAAGCTGGAAAACTCTTCAGAAGAATTGCGCTGGATGCTATCGCGATTGGTTCGTACCCTAGAAGCGAAATCAAAAGATGTCAGCCTGAGTGTCATCGATTTTAATAATTTGGTAAGAGATGCGCTTCGAGGTTTTGAGAGTGCCGATCATTTGAAAGACATTGAAGTACGTCAAGAAATTGATGCTCGCATTTATTTTCAGTCAGATCGGGTGCTGTTACTCATATTATTGGAGAACCTGATCAGTAATGCCATCAATTTCCGAAATGCGAATGAGCAACATATCATCACAATAGAAATTCAAAAGGAAGGAGACGAGCATTTGGCAATAGCCGTTCGCGATAACGGAAGTGGCATTGATAAAAGCATTGAACCCAAGATTTTCAATATGTTCTTCATTGGCTCTGAACAATCGAAAGGCTCAGGACTTGGCTTGTATGAGGCCAAAATTATTGCAGATAAACTGCAAGCCAAAATTTGGTTAAATCGAGAAAACCTTAACGAAACTGAATTTAAAGTATTGTTTCCGTTGTAACCGATATTTGTTGGGGGCGATCCAACGTGATCGCCCGAACTTGGGCTTGTGCAATCGCGACGGACATGGGGAAATAGCAACAGACACGTGGGTCTGTTGCTACTAGACTTTTTCTTCCATTCGGATCACTTTGATGATGCCTTCAATATTTTCGATGTTGATAATGAGGCGACCTAGCTCTTCGCTATCGTGTACAGATAGGGCTATATTTCCTCTAAAAATACCCGTATTTGTACCGATATTAATGGATTTAATATTTACTTTCATCTGATTAGAGATCACTTTTGTAATGTCATTTACTAGTCCAATACGGTCGGTTCCTTCAATAATCAAATCCGCTTCAAATTCCTCTTCTTGATGACTCGCCCAGCGTGTCTTAATCACTCGGTGCCCGTAGTTTGCCAACAATGAAACGGCATTTGGGCAAGACGTTCGATGGATTTTAATTCCGCTATTTACCGTAATAAAACCAAAAATATTATCCCCAGGAATGGGACTGCAACATTTCGCTAAGCTATACTCCAAACTATCCATATTTTCGCCAATCACCAATTCATCTTCCGAGGTTGATTTCCTCAACTTCTTCACTTCCCGCTTAAATTCTTTGGCGGTTTCAGGACGCAACTTACTCGATTGACTTTCAGAGGTAATTTGATCTTTAAAGCGCTTAATCTCGGTATGATCAATATCGCCATTCCCGATATGGTAATAAAATTCTGATTCTGTTTTATAGTTAAAGAAATGGGTTAGTTTGGTCACATTGCGTTCATTGAATTGGATTTTCATCTGCTTGAATTTCCGCATCACCACCTCTTTACCCAGCGCTGCTAAACGCTTAAAGTCTTCTTTTAGGTAATCTTTTATCTTAGAACGCGCTCTTGAGGTAACTACATACTTTAACCATCCTTCATTGGCCTTCGGTTGGTTTGAGGTTAGTATTTCTACCTGATCGCCATTTTGAAGTTTATAATTTAGTGGCACTAATTTGCCATTCACTTTAGCGCCCAAGCACTTCGCGCCTACTTCTGTATGAATTTCAAAAGCAAAATCTAATACTGAGGCTCCTGTAGGAAACTTCTTTAAATCTCCTTTCGGTGTAAATGCATATACTTCATCTTGGTAAAGATTAGCACGAAAATCATCTAAAAACTCAAAGGCATTTAGGTCATTATTTTCTAACAATTCGCGTACCTTGGCAAGCCAATGCTCTAAACCTACGCGTTTTTTCTTCGCTTTCTTTTTGCCCTTTGCAGACGTAGTTTCTTTGTACCTCCAATGGGCTGCATATCCCTTTTCAGCCACTTCATCCATGCGCTCTGTACGAATCTGAACTTCTACCCACTGTCCATTGGGACCCATTACAGTAATGTGCAACGACTCATACCCATTGTCTCTAGGTACACTGATCCAATCGCGTAAACGATTGGTATTGGGCGTATAATGGTCGGTTACCATCGAATACACTTCCCAACAAGCAGACTTTTCCTTATCGAGTGAAATATTCCCTTTTAAGATAATTCGGATAGCAAAGTAATCATACACTTGCTCAAAGGGGATGTCTTGTTTTTGCATTTTGCGGTAAATCGAGTAGTTCGATTTTGCCCGCATTTTTATTTCAAAATCATAGCCTTCTGCTTTTAAGCTTGCTTTGATCGGTTTTACAAACATCTTAAAAAAACGATCCCGTTCTGGTTTGCCTTGTTCCACCTTCACTCGGATTTCGTCATACGCTTCAGGATCTGAATAGCACAAGCCCAAATCTTCTAATTCTGATTTAATGCTGTATAAACCTAATCGGTGCGCAAGCGGGGCATAGATGTAGGCCGTTTCAGAACGGATTTTTAAGCGTTTATCTCGCGGCATGCTGTTGAGCGTCCGCATATTGTGAAGTCGGTCGGCAATCTTAATGAGCACTACGCGAATATCTTGGGATATCGTGAGCAACATCTTCCTAAAGTTCTCAGCCTGTATGGAAGTCGTAAACTGCGTTGTTGCCGACATCTTGGTCAATCCATCAATAATATTTGCTACCGTAGCTCCAAAACGTTCTTCTATATCCTCTAAAGTATATTCTGTATCTTCTACCACATCGTGCAAAAAAGCAGCAATGATGGATGTTGTTCCCAAACCGATTTCCTCTGCTACAATCAAAGCGACCGTCATCGGATGAAAAATATATGGTTCACCCGATTTCCTGCGCATGTCTTTATGTGCATCTGCTGCGAAAACAAATGCCTTTTTAATCAACTTTGTATCACCATCCTTTAGTCTTGGCTTTGCTTTTCGGAGTAGTTTTCGGTACAGTTTGAGCAATTCTGCGTTCTCTTTTTCCTCATCAATGTGCATAATTGTACCTGTTTGAGGTGACTGCCCTTCTGCTGGTCGGGCTACAAGTTGTACGTCTGAGCTGGTTTGTGAATGCTTATGTGATTCAGCCATAAAATAGTATTGTCGTAAAGTAAAGTATCTTTTGGTTTCCTAAATTAAAATGATGCTTATGATGAATTAAGCTTCGAACAACTATTCAATTGCTTAATCAATAGTAGTAAAGATATTGTTTATTGTCAGTGTTTCATTTCTTAATTTTTACGCATATATGAGTCATAACTCTTGAGTTCATCTCATTTTTATGAGGAAACCTTATATAAAGGTATTTCTTTGCTATCGTCTTTGCAACTGATTGCCTAACTAGATTAGTTACATGTAAGTTTTAAACAAAAAACAGTATTTCTATTCACTTCACACTTTCCCTAATACCACAAAACAGCTTAACACCATACAGCAAACCAACATTTTATCGCGTAATTTTTCATCAATTAATTAAAGTATTTTTCTTAAGATTTCAATTTATCTATAATCTATCTACCTTTGCGCATTCATGAAAGAAACAGAGGAAGATAGCTATTTAACCATTACCGAACACTCAACAGGTGTTTACAAAGAAAAGGGAAGTAAATTCCTTGCTTTTGCCTATCCTGTGTCGTCTGAGGAAGCCGTAAAAACACATATTGCCACCTTGAAAAAGAAATACTATGATGCACGTCATCATTGTTTTGCCTACATCATCGGAAGAAATGAGCAATATGTGAGAGCCAATGACGATGGCGAGCCAAATAACTCAGCAGGTCCGCCTATTTTAGGCCAAATTCGATCCAAGGGTTTAATTAACACTTTGGTGGTTGTTGTCCGCTACTTTGGAGGAACCAAATTAGGGGTTGGCGGACTGATTCATGCCTATAAAACAGCAGCAAGCGAAGCACTTGAAGCAAACCACACAGAAACGCGACACTTCAGTAGGGTACTGCAAGCTACTTTCGAATATCCAGTTATGAATGGGATTATGAAAGTTGTTAAAGATTTTGACTTACCCATAGTAGCACAAGATTTTAACATGACTTGTACCATTAAATTAAACGTAAGAGAGAAGTTTTTAGAAACAGTTCGCCATAAACTAGCTGACTTTAGTAAAGTAGAACTACTAGATTAAGATGAAGCCACCAGCAGAAAAAAAAGCATCCTATCTCTTGAAACAAGCTAGAAGTTTTCGCTATGCCTTTCGAGGATTAATTTACATGGGGAAAGATCATAATACCCTTGTTCATTTTCCTGCTGCGGTAATTGTTATCTTCTTTGCGTGGTATTTTGAAGTAACGCGCAATGAATGGCTTTGGCTCATTTTAGCCATTTCCATCATGTGGATTTCTGAAACGTTTAATACGGCTATTGAAAAGTTAACCGATTTGGTGAGTCCTGATTTTCATCCTTTAGCTGGCAAAGTAAAAGATATTTCTGCCGCTGGTGTATTATTGGGATTATTCTTCGCCGCAATCATAGGTTTTACCGTTTTCTTCCCGTACATTCAATTGCTTATTTTAAACAAATAAGCTAATTATATTAAATTGACTTTCAATATTTTATACATTTTTAATTTACTTTTATGCAAGCAAAAAAAGGAGATCGTGTTCGAGTACATTATGTAGGAACTTTTCCTAATAATGGTGAGGTGTTTGATTCTTCTGTAGCACGTAATGAACCTATTGAATTTGAGGTTGGAGCAGGGCAAATGATTAAAGGATTTGATGATGCTGTAAATGGCATGGCTGTAGGAGAAAAGAAAACCGTGAATATCCTTGCAGCAGATGCCTATGGGCAACGCAGAGATGATCAATTAATCAAAGTGGATCGTGCAAACCTTCCTGAAGGCATGAATCCTAAAGTGGGTGACAATTTAGCGGTTCAAGATCCTCAAGGTCGAAATATACCTGTAGTGGTTTACGCGCTTGACGAAACACACATTACCTTAGATGCCAATCATCCGATGGCTGGCAAAGATTTAACTTTTGAAATTGAACTGGTTGAAATATCAGCATAAATACACTTAAGAAAAATGTCGAGCAACATACCATTTGCTCGACATTTTTTATTTCTTCTTTCGCCTCTCCTTTTGTTTAATGGCTAAATACAAATTGAGCAATGCGCCTAACAGCAACATCATCCAAACATCAGTTTTAGTTTGCTCAAAAATGAAATAATAAATCCCTAAACTCACTAATAAAATAGCGGCAATAAAGGGCAAATTTATGTTAGAAAAAAAATCTTTCATTGTTAGTAGAACAGCTGAGTATAAAAAAATAATCATTTGATAATCAACACATTGCAAGTATAAAAAGTTTACACAAAACTAATAAATCCCTCTAGTTTTTTTAGCTTTTCACTCCGTAAATAGTGTATGCTACCAGCGCATATATTTGATATAAACAAACAAATCAATGTGTTATGGGAGAGCATACATTTACCTGTTTTCATGAATT
>JBMYQA010000195.1:0-11508 GCA_049600855.1 Flammeovirgaceae bacterium
GCTATTCATCCAACCAGCTCAGTTTCATTATTTTGCTCTTTCTAATTTCGTTAATTGGCATTTATAAGATTTTTAGCCGAAAGGATTAGCGTATTTTGAAGAGATGTTTTCTAACTTAGTCCTCTTCATTTGTGTACTAAACTTGTTTGGAATATGTTTTACGTGCTCTCAAAAACCATTTATGTTTTAGGCATGCCCATGACTTGGGTACTTTTATTAATTGGGTACAGTCTGTTTGCCAAAGGAAGGAAAAAGAACATTATCATCGGCATTACTTTTCTTTTCTTGTATTTAAGTAGTACGCCACAAATTGTGAATCGTTTGATGTTGGCTTGGGAACTTCCAGGAACGCCTTATCAAGCTATTACGCAACCTTATGATGTAGGCATTATCCTTTCAGGTCCAGTAAAACACAACAAAGCGCCTTACGATCGGGTACATATTGATAAAGGATCAGGAAGGTTTTTACACGCAGCTGAATTGTATCACAAAGGGTTGGTAAAAACACTATTAGTTACAGGAGGACATCAACAAATCAAGAAAAAAATGATTAATGAAGCGGTGCTAATCAAAAAAGTATTGCTGCAAGCAGGTGTACCCGATTCTGTGATTATTTTAGAAAAGCAAGCTAAAAACACCCACGAAAATGCCAAACTTTCTGCGGAGCTATTAAGAGCACAGTTTCCTAATCAGCGCTATCTAGTAATTACCTCCGCATTTCACATGAGAAGATCACTCGCTTGTTTCCGAAGTAAAAAAGTGCAGTTAGCAGTAGATGGTTTTAGTACAGACTTTTATACTACTGACCCAGATAAAGTAAGTAGTTTCATGAGCTACCTTCCCAATGCACGGGCTTTTGATACCTTTAATGTACTCGCTAAAGAAGTGATGGGCTATGTAGTTTATAAATTAGTAGGTTATGCTTAAACCCAAGTCCATTAATTCTGTTTGTAGAAATCTAAGTGGGCAAAGTTCGGGTAATATTCTTTGGTTCTTTCTTTTTCATACTGATAAATCATTTTACCCAAATTAGCCATAAAAGGAAAGCCGATCGTTTCATATTCGTAGTGATTGTCGTTGAAAATCCGATTCTCATTGGTATAAATGCAAGCAGTGAGCAAAAACTCTATACCATTCTGATAGTCAACCACATAGGCATTGTCAATTAGAAACCCATAGGCATCGCCAATTTTATTAAAAATTCGAATGTGTGATGGAATGTGTTGTCGGGAATCTCCATACATGAAAAACTTGACATAGCTTTCAAAATATTGGGTAGTGTCGTAAGTAGGATACTTACTTTCATTAGGTAAAGCCCCCATCCACTTTCTGACGTAGTTTAATTGTTGCGCGGTGAGGTTAAAACGTTGATAATAAGGGACAGATTCTGGAAAAAAAATGGAGCGCAACATCAACTGCATCTCTTTAATAGGAAAACGATTCTTCTTTGAAAAATCTTTTCCTCCCCCAATCACTTCATTTCCAAGTAACTCTCCTTTACCTAACACAATAGGAGTTTTTGTACAGTAATCACCCATAGCTATCGTTTCATTTTTCCGGAAAATTAGCTTTCCTTCCTTCTCAAACCGTATGGGGTTACACGTTTTATTTTGAGTTTCATCTAAAAATTGCTCCAAGCGATGCACAATTATTGTATTCCGATATCCTTTTTCCTGAAGCTTTTGATGGATGTAATCTTGACCAAGTAACTCATACAACCGATTATACGCCTCATTATCACTCACCAACAAAATGCGTTTGATGTAATGGGCTACCGAAGGAACTCCCGACTCAGAAGTAGAATCTACCAATGCAGCGCTTTGCCAATGATGTACACGATCCGTAAACATGGGCGTGTGCATATCCAACCCATTGATATTCAATTCATTCAAATATTCCAATGTGAGTAAAACTATAGGCAACTTAACCGTACTGGCCGGATAGAAATAGCGATTTTCATCTACATTATAGGAATAACTTGAAAAAAAGGGTTGATTATCTACATTTCGATTAATTTGTGTGTAATAAATCTGAACTTGATAGTCATCAATACCTTGAATGACTTCAGCAAATTCTTGTTCATGCTGTTCTAATAGCGTTTCTAATAAACCTGCTGGTTGTTCACAAGCTGCCATAAAAAAAAGGGGAAACAGTAAACGTGTTGATGTAAAGATTTGTTCCAGTCTCATTTGATTTTCCAAAATGTAGTCCACGAACAAGTTTATGACTTCCATTTGAAAATGCCTATGCATGTGGACAATTTCCGCCTGTTGCCTTGCTTAAACAAATGGGGAAAAGCTCGATTCTTCACATCATTTTTATTTGCTACCGACTAAATCGCCCACAATTTTTGCAGAAAGCAAACAAAGCGGAATTCCCCCACCAGGGTGTACACTTCCTCCACAAAAATATAAGTTTTCAAATTGCTTGGAAAAGTTGGGATGCCTCAAAAACGCTGCATATCGATTATTACTGCTATTTCCATACAATGCTCCCTGACTTGAAGCCGTTCGCAATTCAATTAACTTGGGATCTAAGATTTTTTCAAATAAGATGTGCTTTTGAATCGGTCGATTTAACACACGTTCTAATTTTTTGATGATATTCGCTCTGGCCGTAGCAATCAATTGCTCCCAGTCCTGTCCAGCATCATTTGGGGTATTAATCATTACAAACCAATTTTCTGCTCCTTGGGGAGCATCAGCAGGAACCTGCTTGGCACTGATGAAAACATAAACGGTAGGGTCTTCGTAGATGGTTTGTTGTTGAAATAAGCAGTTAAATTCTTCTTCGTAGTTTTCCGAGAAAAAGATATTGTGCAAATCTAATTCTGGAAACTCTTCATTCATTCCCCAATAGAAAATCAAAGCCGAACTGGATTTTGGCTGATTCAAGAGCTTCTCAGGATGTTTACTTTTAGGCAACAACTTTCTGTACGTATTCACCACATCCACATTACTCACTACTAAGTTAGCAGGAACAAATTCCTGCTTAAGTTTTATCCCTTTCACCAATTGCTGATCTACCACAATTTCAGTGATCGTTTCATTAAAATGAAAGTGGACTCCTACCTCTTTCGCTAAAGCAAATAAACTTTGCGTAATGCTATACATGCCATCTTTTGGAAAAAAAGCACCAATTTCATGCTCCAAATGCGAGATAATATTCAAAGTAGCAGGCGCTTCATAAGGGTTAGAGCCATTATAGGTCGCATAACGATCAAACAATTGAACCGTTTTTGGATTGGAAAACAATTGCTGATTGGCCTGATGCATAGATCGAAATACATCCAATTTATAGACCTGCAGCAAAGATTTAAAGGTTTCCCAATTTAAGTAGGTAGCACGTTTATGCAGCGATTTATTCAGAAAAACAGGATTGGTAATTTGGTAAAGCTCCTTCGCCTTGTGGAAAAAACGTTTAATTTTTGCTTCAGATTCTCCTAATTTATCTTTCAGTTCATGAGTAAATTTACGAATGTCGGCATACGCATTTAAGCGTGTACCATCCTCATAAAAATATTTACAAACAACAGGTAGCTGTTCAAAATCAAAATGAGCCTTATAGTCCTTTTGGAATAGCTCAAAGAGTTCAATCACGTATTGAGGCATGGTAAACAGGGATGGGCCTGCATCAAACCGAAATCCGTTGTGAATAAACTCGGTTAATTTTCCTCCAGGTTTCTCATTTGAATCGTAAACACTGACTTGGTAACCCAAATGTTGTAATCGAATAGCAGCAGCAATACCTGCAATGCCTGCACCAATAACAATCGCCTTTTTCTCTTTCATGAAGCCAATCCTATCAATCGTATTTTAAATCGTTTGCAAACTATATCATCAACTAAGAAATACACAATTAGTTTAAGATAAACCGTCGTTTAGCGATGTTTTACTGCAGTTCAGATAATAAAATCTGTTTTTTTATACGATTGATCTATCTTCAAGAAAACTAAACTAGAAGATATGAAAACGAAACATCGCTCATTTCTATTCATGCTGATTTTTTGCGCATTCAGCATCACTCAAATCTTTGCGCAATATAACTTTCCCGATTGTGGCACTCCTTGGGATCCTGCCAATGCCCCCTTTAGAACTGGGGATGTGGTATCTTACCAAGGGAACAATTACACCGCCAAGTACTACACCACCTCCACGCCTGGTAGTGGCGAGTGGACCAATAATGGCCCTTGTGGTGTTGATGCCGTAGGCCCTGACTACGCAGGACCACAGCGAATCATTGGGTACTTACCCACTTGGCAAAAGTCATGGGATCGCGCCAATTTTAATCCTAATGCGGCAACACACATCAATATCTCCTTTCTGGAGTTTATTCAAAACAACAACGACTATACCAGTAACAATTTTTCCAGTGTGGCATTTAAGCAGCAGTCGATAGACGATGTGGATAGTGTGCTTTTCGATCTGGGTATTCTGGCCGAATCGCATCAAGCGGGTGTTACCGTATCAATCGCTTTAGGAGGTGCTATCGATTACTCGTTCTTGTGGCTCATGAATAAATACCACAACAACGACGCTAAGCTAGATGAGATTGCTGAATTGATCAAAACCTTTGTAGTATCAAGAAACCTCGATGGAGTAGATTTGGACATGGAAGCTTGGTGGCAAGACCCTGCTGTGAACAAGATGACTGACGAGGGTGGTCGTGTTCGTGGCGATAAATGGGGCGGTACCGATGCAGGCCCTCACCCTGCTGGTTTAGGGCTTACTAAACTAGCCAAAAAACTGCGCGAAAAAATGCCGAACAAACTCATCACGGCAGCAGTATTTGGAACCAGCTGGTACGGCAATAACTACGATGATGAAATGGTGCAGTACATGGATTGGCTTGGCCTGATGACCTATGACTTTACGGGCTCTTGGGATGCTTCAGCCGTAGGTCCGCACTCTTCGCTTTATAAAGTACCTAGTGGTTACCAAGGTCAGTCGGCCAACAACCCCATCTACTCTGCGGAAGACGCACTGGAATATTGGATGGGTTTTGCAGAACCCGCTTGGAACCACGATGGTGGTTTTGCAGTACCCAAGGCCAAACTAGCCATTGGTGTTCCTTGCTATGGCTATGATATGGCATTGCCCAAAACCAATGGGGGCAATGGGTTTGAGTTTGTACCCTACAAAGACATTGTAGCTCAATACCCCAATGCGGCAACGAGTTATGATCCTAACTTTGTGAGTCAACGTGGAGGTTATATTGGAGAGGATGGCAAAAAACTCTATTACAATACACCAGAGTTGGCGGCTGCCAAAATCAACTACACACACGACTACGGGCACCAAGGGATCATCGTGTGGGAAATGACCATGGATGCCCCCTACAACAGCAGCTCTTCTATCCTAAAAGCCATGATGGATGCCAAGATCGCCCAAGAAGGCGGCAATAATAATCCTAATGTTTCACTAAATACTCCCGACTCGGTAGCAGTGGGTAGTAACGTAACACTCTCTGCCGATGCTTCTGATACAGATGGCAGCATTGCTCAGGTAGCGTTCTTTGTTGATGGGATTTCTATAGGTGTAGATGCCACTGCCCCTTACTCAGTGAACTGGATTGCCTCTTCGACAGGAACTGTATCAATTTCAGCTGTGGCTACTGACAATGAAGGCGCTACAGGCAGTAATACCCGTTCAATGGTAATAGAAGATACTACCAATACCAACGAAGCCCCAACGGTAAGCGTCTCTGCTCCTTCCAGTGCTACCACAGGAACTTCGGTTACACTCAGCGCCACAGCATCCGATGCGGATGGTACCATAACACAAGTGCAATTCTTTGTGGATAATACCTTGGTAGGCACTGACGATACTTCACCCTATTCAGTAGCGTGGACAGCCGTCTTGGGCACCCATTCCGTCACAGCAGTAGCTACTGATAACGACAATGCCAGTACAACTTCTACAGCAGTAAATATGACTGTTTCGGATGTAGTAGATCCAAACAATCCTCCTACCATCTCGCTGGCAGGACCTACCTCTGGACTTGAAGGCGATGTACTTACCTTTACAGCTACCGCTTCGGATACTGATGGTACCATTAGCCAAGTGGAGTTCTTTCTCAATGGTACCGTTTCCTTAGGGATAGATACTGATTCACCTTACAGCCTCGACTGGACAAGTGTAGAGGGGAACCAATCCATTACTGCTACCGCCACGGATGATGATGGAGCATCCACCACTTCAGCAGCAATATTGGTACAAGTAAGTGGTACAGGTAACGGAGTGTGCGATGGCGTAGACGCTTATGTACCCAACCAAACCTATCTGGGTGGAGATCGTGTAGTGGCTGTTGACCCTGCCACAGGCCAAAGTGCCCTATTTGAAGCGAAATGGTGGACCAATAGTGCCCCTGGTGACGACACTTGGCAGTATATCTCCGCATGTGCTGGCGGTGATACAGGTAGCTGCGGTGGCATAGCTGCATACCGCTCTGGCACCGCTTACAACGGAGGTGATCAAGTAGCCCATGAGGGCAATATCTATTCTGCCAAGTGGTGGACGAACACCATTCCTGGTTCTGACAATACTTGGAATCTTGACGGGCCTTGTCCACAAGCAAATGCGCGTGGTATAACTTCTACTCCGAGTCTGGAAAGTGCCTCCAAACTCATGCTGTACCCTAACCCCGCGTTGCAGGAAGTTAACCTTTCCTTGTACTTAGCTGAGGGGGAAACGCTACGGATAACCTTACTTAATGTACAGGGTCAAATATTGAGCACCCTCAAAGATGGGTATATGGCTTCTGGACAACACCGTGTGCAATTTTCCATCGCAGATCTGCCTGCTGGAGTCTTCCTCATCAAATTGGAAACGGGTAATAATCAGCAACAAATCCTGCGATTATTCAAACGCTAAAATCATCCATAATTCATTGGAAAGCGGCTCTTTGGAGTCGCTTTTTTTGTGCTATTCCTGGAACTGAACTAAAGCCACTAAAATTGCTGTAAACCTTTATCAATCTCATCAGAAAAGAAAAGTGGTACAAAAGTTGGGTTAACCTAAAGACCTTGAATAACTAATACTTACCGCTTGCGAATCAGACTAATTACCTCGGATATGCCAAAAATACGCTTGTTTATATTACTTGCATTTACGTTGAGTTACACCACTAGTTTAGCTCAATCTTATGCTAACAAAAGATTCTTAAACGATAAATCGAAACGAGACTTCCTTCGTTTTCTCGCCGACAAATACACCCAAAACGGCATAGCCATTCTCGATGCCGAAGATGATTACAAGAACTATACGGTATATGCGAGAGGGCCCTCACACCAGCAAATGCTTGAAAGTTTTGGGACAGTTATTCACGAGTCTTGTCATGGATATAATTTTCAAATAGGTATCTCTAAAATGAAAGCGGTAAACTATGCCAATAACTACCAAGGCTATTACATTTCTCCAACGATTAAAATTGCCGCACCTGAATATACCGTATATCGCTCAACAGAACTCAATAAAGTAGTTCCAAAAGCTTGGCAAAAAAAGATTTTCAGGTACGATACTTACGTGGGTGATGGTTCTGAAGTAAGCTCCCAAGTCAATGGGATATATGGCATGATTGATGAATTCGATGCCTATTATCAAGGCACTAAAGCCAACCTTGAATTACAGAACTATTACGAAACATTTTGTGATTACTCCGATACTGAATGTTGGGCGGATTATTTATCCGAGTCTTCTAGTTCATTGTATGCGTATTACGAATTTCGATTATTTATTGCTTGGTATTTAAAATATGCTAAGCAAAAATACCCCAAAGTGTATAAAGAAACCATGAGTAACCAAACACTTCGTGTGGCCTTTACGCTCATCAATAATTTGTATGCAGATTTACAAAATGAGTATTTTGCACGAAGAGCAGAAATCATTAAAAAACTGAATACGCATAGCAATAAACGGGTTACTGTTGAAAACGGTTTTTTAATGATTTACGACAAAGATGGAATGGGCGCATCGGGAAAAGGCGCTCCTGATAACATCATTAAGGAATTAAAATCATACTTTACATCAGAAGACCTAGCCATTCTTAAACAATTCCGTATTGATGGTATTACCATTGAGAACTATAAGCAATTCTTAAATTAGGGATAGCTTTGCAGCTATTCGCATAACAATTATTAGTATTTTAGAGGGATTTTCAGGCTTTCGCTTAAATTTGCCAAATATGGGTATCATGAATTGCGCACCAAAACGCTTTTTCACTACCTAACAATTTTTTTATGCTCTATTCAACCAAAAGAAACTCGTGGAAGAACTCTACAATACGTATTCATTTATGCTTAACCGCACGGCAAGGCGGGTAAAACAATTTGCACAAAAGAAGTTTAAAGAATTTGACTTTGGAATTACCGTTGACCAATGGACTGTACTTAAAGTTTTGGCTGACAATAACAACCTGAATCAAAGTGAGTTAGCCAAAGCTACCTTCAAAGATACGCCAACCCTAACACGCATCTTAGATTTACTCGTTGACAAACAATTGGTAGAACGGGTCATGGACGAAAATGACCGTAGAAAGTTCAAGGTATTGCTTACCAAATCAGGTTGCGAAAAAGTAGAAGCAATGCGTCCAAAAGTTGCTGAAATTCGAAAAAAAGCATGGAATAACCTCAGTCAAAAGGATTTCGAACACTTCAAATTAGTGTTAGACACCATTTATAAAAACCTTGAAGTGTGAGTTAAACATTCACACTTCGGTCACCTTTTCTCACAGGTTAACACTAGCTGAAAAATATTAATTAAGCGACTGTAACCAACATGTCACGATTAATCTCTGCGATTGATTTACAACCAGCTAAGGCCATCGTTAATTCCAAATCGGCCAAAAAGTTTTTGAGGATTTCTTGCACTCCCAATGCCCCAGCAATCGCCAAGCCATACACATATGGTCGGCCAATACACACCGCTTTTGCTCCTAAAGCTAAGGCTTTAAACACATCTCCTCCAGTTCGTATGCCACTATCTAAAAGTACTGGAACCTGATCATTCACTACGTCAACAATACTTGGTAAACACTCAATGGCTCCAACAGCTCCATCTACTTGCCTACCTCCATGATTGGAAACAATTAACCCATCCATTCCATAATCTAACGCCTTCTGCGCATCATCAGGATGAAGTATACCCTTTAATAAAATGGGGAGCTTAGTCTGTTCCCTCAGAAAAGCTAAATCGTCCCAAGTGAGCGAAGGCCTGGAATAAATACTGATAAACTGCTGAACCGCTTTCAGTGGTTTATCAGAGCCTAAGTTTTTTAAAAAACCGCCAGGATAATTGGAAAGAAGGGCAATTAATGTGCGTATACTGTTCCAAGTAATTTTGCGTTTTGGTGGGTTTTCAGGCTCAAATGTTTCTAATAACTTTAAAAAAACGGGATCGGAAGTATATTGAGCAATGCCTTTTCCATACAAAAAAGGCAGGTAAGCCACATCCAAATCTCGCGTTCTCCAACCCAATAAGGTAGTATCTAGCGTTACCGTAATTGCTGAGCACCCTGCTTTCTCTGCGCGTTTCACCAAACTGGCCACCAGTTCATTTGACTTACTCCAATACAATTGAAACCAACGAGGACTATTTCCCATAACCGCTGCACATTGTTCCATAGGTACAGAAGCTTGATTAGAAAATATCATCGGAATTCCCATAGAAGCAGTGGCCTTAGCCACCGCTAAATCCGCCTCCTGATGCGCCATTTCTAACACACCAATCGGGCAAGTCAAAAATGGACTAGGCAGTGGTTGCCCAAATAACTCAATCGACAAATCTCGTTCAGAAACATCTCGCAACATGCGTGGTACAATCTTCCACTGTTCAAATCCTTTCCGATTGTTTGCCATCGTCAACTCCTTCCCCGCTCCACCCGCTACATAAGCATAGGCTTTTTTCGACATTTTCGTCTTTGCTTTTTCTGCCAATTGCTTAAAGTCAAAAGGTACAATAGGCAGTTTTCCTTGTACTCCTTTTACATAAATTTCACGTTGTCTATCAGGTGCGCTATAGTTCGTTAATCTTTCCATATTCAGTTAGTAATGACTCGCATTTTTTTAGTTAAACTAGAGAATCGTCACACAAAAAATCCATTTTGTTTAACCACACCCCCTCTAAAAATCCATTTTGTTAAACATAAAAAGAAAAACGTTAAACAAAATCATCATTTTGTTGATTTCCTCCTTCCTACTACTATACTTTTGCCATCTCGCGAGCAAGTTGACCTTCCAGCTAAACTACGGAATTCGTCAACAATAACAGTTTATCAATTTTAATTTAATTTCTTTTCAACCGATTATACATGAAAAAGCTCTACGCATACCTTTTAATTCTTCCCTTACTGTTACAACTGACAGCTTGTGATGATGATACCATTGTAGGTGATGGCGAGATCAACCCACCTGTTGAAACTACTTATACAGATGGTGTATTTGTTATTAACGAAGGGAATTTTGGCACTCCTAATGGTTCAATCAGTTTTTTTGATGGAAATACCAATATTTTATCTACCAAAGTCTTTCAAACAAAGAACAATCGTGCCTTAGGTGATGTAATTCAATCCTTTACCATTGAAGCTGGCATTGGTTATGTCATTGTGAATAATGACAATAAAATGGAAGTGGTGAATGCTGAGACATTTGCCCAAATTGCTACGGTTGAGAACCTGCATTTACCGCGTTATTTCTTGAAAGTTTCAGACACCAAGGCTTACATCACCAATTGGGGAAACTTCTCCGATGTAAGTGCCTACATTGCGGTCTTTGACTTAACGACCAACACAGTGACCAGCACCATTACTGACGCTGCTTTTTCAGGCTTAGAACACATGGCTTTAATGAATGGGAAAGTATACGTAAGCAATAATTTTAGCAATACGGTAAGTGTGATTGACGTGACTACCAATCAAGTTTCCACACATTTGACCATTGGCGATGCTCCAAAGAAAGTTTATGCTGTTGATGGTAACATCTGGGTATTAACCTCAGGTTCGTACAATTTCACCTTTAATGATCCTACGGATGATACCAAAGGGAAGATTGTAAAGATTGACCCAAGTGACAATAGCATTGATTTAGATTTGGAGATTGGTGTTCAAGGTGATCATCCAGGCACATTTGAGACTGATGGCAGCAGCTTGTTTTTTGTAAACAGCGGCAACACTTACAAAATGGAAACGACTGACAACAGCTTACCTACAACCCCCTTGATATCAGGCAAGTTCTTTTACGGTTTGAGTATTGACCCCACTACAGGAAATATCTACGGCGGTGATGCAAACGGTTTTACCGCTTTAGGTTCAGCTTCGATTTACGATAGTAATGGCAACTTGTTGAAACAATTTTTCACAGGTGGTATTGGGCCAAATGGCTTTGTTTTTGTAAACTGATGAGATTTTATTAGTGTTTATCACGAATGGTTTGTTATAGGAAAAATCACTAGATTTCGTGATAAACACTATTCAGAGGCAATTTTTAGTTAATTGCCTCTGTTACTTTTCAAATAT
>JBMYQA010000196.1:0-11451 GCA_049600855.1 Flammeovirgaceae bacterium
ACGCTTACTTCTCCCACCCATTTCGCTGATTCTTGTGGGAATTGCGCTAACAAAAAAGTACTTAATTCATCTACATTCGGATACTCATAAAAAACAGTTTTAGAGAGCCTCGGAAATATTGCGGCAAGCGCTGTGTTTATCCTAGTGATCATGAAGGAGTCGATGCCATATCGCTCAAAAGAAACAAAGCGTTCTATGTTAGTTGGATGCGTTTTGATGTTCTTCGCAATGAGTGAGGTAAGCGCTGTGACTAGTTTTGACTGAATATGACGCGAAGGCTGAATAGCTTTTGATACAATTGGGGCTAAAAGCGGTTTTTCTTCATTGATCCAAGCACTTAATTTAGTTTGATCGCCTTTTAAAACCATAGCCTCTGTTAAACGACTGCCCCAACATTTGTAGAAAGCGGCCATCCCCTCAGTAGGTGTTATCTTAAGTCCAAATTTTTCTCGCAACTCTTCTTGATATGCTGGATTCATTTGCATGCCTCCGCCCGTCCAAAACGGCCAATTAATGGCTAAAGTATGTCCAAAACGTTTCCCTTTTGCTACCAGTGTATTTCTATATGTTGCAAAAGCATTGAGGAATCCATTGGCCGCTGCGTAGTCTGATTGCCCCACGTTTCCGACTACACCCGCAATGGAGGAAAAAAGGATGAAGAAGTCTAACTTCATGTCGCGCGTCGCTTCATCTAACAGCACAGCTCCTGTTATTTTAGGTGCTAATACGGCTTTAAATTCTGCCTCACTCTTCCGAGTGATGTAATTGTCTTGATAAATGCCTGCCAGGTGTATCATGCCATTAGGTGTACCGTATAAACTCGTCACTGCATGAATGAAATAATGTACTTCTCCAGCATCGCTCACATTTACCTGCCAATAATCTACTACGAGGGCTTTTTCACGCAATGCTTGGATCGCTTTTTCAGTAGCTGGACTTAATCTTGACCGACCAAACAACACCAGCGTACAACCTTGTGTTGTATTGGCGATTTCTTCAGCAATTTGTAAACCTAATTTTCCTACGCCACCAGAAATCAGGTATACTTTATTGGATTTCCAAGGGATAGATGACTGTGCATTTTCAACGGGCTGCCAGCTTCTGCAGGCTGCGATACCACTTTCCTGAATAATACTATGCGTATATGGAGTGCTATGAGCTGTAATAACTTCTTCCAGTTGAGGCTTGAATGCCATCGCTGCTGGCAAATGAAGGCTTCGGCAATGTAACTGTGGGTTTTCTTGCTGAACAGTTTTGAGCAATGCGGCAATACTGATAGAAAGATCCACAGTTTCTGAATCTTGAAAAGAAACCACTCGAATCATGCTAGCACTACTTTGTTTTTGCAACAGCCATGACTTGAGAACTTGAAAAAGTTGAACAAGTACTGTTTGCGCTATGCTTATTCCCTCTTCATTGGGACTTAAGATTTGACACTGCCCCGTAAAATGCCGTTCAATCGCTTGATGTATCTTTTTATCTGTAGCAATAAAAATGGTCACAGTTTCAGCATTTGCTTGCGCTTGTTCTAATTGCTCTAAGGATTTCAAAGAAGGCTCATAAATGCTAAGTTCAGACTGAGTGATCTGCTTTGCAACTGGAGATGAAGCCTGCTTTTTCAATAACTCAATGCGTTCAAGTGCCTCTTCCTTAGAAAGTTGCCCATTTTGTAATTGAGCGACAATGTCTTTTATGCTATCTTTCAACATGGTGAATAATTAACCATTAAAATTCGTATAATGATACAGCGCATCTACTATATCTTCTGCATGTGCTTCACCTGTTAGCAATTGATCGATGAGGTATTCAGCTTCATCAACAATTTGGGATGCTGAAACAGGAGAAACATTGTCGAGAATAGTATTAGGGAGCCAAAATGAGGTTTTGGCAAATGGATAGCCAGGTAATTCAATTCGCTGGACTTTTGAAGTATAAAGCTGTGTCCATGGTATTATTTTACCTTTTACCCACTCTTTGGCAATTCTTGGTAAATCAAGTGTGATGAGCCGTGCATCTATTTGCGGTGCTGAGCTATCAGTGGCATTGAAAGAATAAGGATTTGTTGTTCCCAGAAAGGTGCTTGCCTCATCTATATTATTTTGCAGATAAAGCTGTATCTTTTGTAACAGGTCATCAACTGAATGAGCCTGTATGGCAAGTCGATCAGCTTGTGGCGTTCTTCCAACTTGAAGTGTGTAACAAATATTGGTAAAACTTAAAGAGCTTGTAAGTCTTTTTCTTGAGATAAAGTTGTAAATCTCTTTTAGATATACCCTTAAATCTTCCTGATTTTTGGCAGAAAGTACAAATAGATTATTTGATGAATGAGTACGCTGCTCAGTACCTCTTTCAGCATAGGCTTCCAACACTACATGAGCGTTTACACCTCCAAAACCAAAACTGCTTACACCTGCACGAAGTGGTAATTTGATGCCTTCTTGATTGACAATCGGTTCCCATGCTTGCGCTTGGTTCAGCAGGTAAAATGGACTATTGCCTAACCGAATGTAATCACTTTGAGGCGTTCCGTGTAAATTAGCCACCAAGGTTCGGTGTCGCATAGATAAGAGCACTTTGATTAAACCTGCAATACCCGCTGCCGCTTCTAAATGTCCGATATTTGTTTTTAAAGCGCCCAATCCGCAATAAGGAGACTGCTCTAATGGCAGTTGCTGTCCATTAAATACACTGCTAAGTGCATCAATTTCGATTGGATCTCCTAATGCTGTACCTGTTCCATGCGTTTCGACATACCCAATTGTGGTGGGTGAAATATGACCTAAGGCTTCCTTTATCAATCTGCTTTGGGCTTTGGGGCTAGGCGCTGTAATGGAGCTGGTCTTTCCACCATGATTCACCGCACTTCCTCGGATAACGCCCCAAATATGGTCTCCATCTCTTTCAGCATCACTCAGTTTTTTAAGCAAGATGGCTCCCACCCCTTCGCCGCGTACATAACCATTTGCCTGTTTTGAAAATGTTTGGCACTTTCCATCAGGACTCAACATGCCTGCATGATGCGCCCCTGCAAAAGTGGCTACACTTAAATTAAGATTGACCCCTCCCGCAATTGCCATGTCACAGTCACCATTCTTAATACTTTGAGCCGCTTTGTGTACGGCTACCAATGAACTAGAGCAGGCAGTATCAATCGGTTCGCTTGGTCCATGAATATTTAAAAGATAAGATATCCGATTTACGAGCATGGCATGTGAGTTACCCGTAGCCATGAAGCCATCATGCGGAATGTGGTGAGCATTTAATAAATGAAGGTAATCATTCCCGCTTACACCAAAGAAAATACCTGTATTGTATGCAAGAGTCTGAGGTGTATAGCCCGCATTTTCTACCGTATGCCAAACGGTTTCTAAAGCAATTCGATGTTGCGGATCCATATATTCAGCCTCTAACCTTGAAATGTTAAAAAATTCAGCATCAAAGGTTGCGGCCTCTATGAATCCTCCTTTCTTTGTAAAATCGAATGATTGTATATGCTCATTATAAAATGAGGTATGCCTATCTTTTGGAAAATCAGAAACGGCATCCACACCATTCAATAAATTATCCCAAAAAATGGCTAGGTTCTCTGCCTGTGGAAATTTTCCACTCACCCCAATAATAGCTACATCCTCATCAGTATCGTCTTTCGTATTTTGATCTTGTTGAATAATTTGTTCAGCAGGTCTACTGATCACCTGTTTTGCTGGTATTTGAGCCATGTTTGATGAATGGTCCTTCACCTCTGGCTGGGAAACGCTTACTGAAGTATGAGATATTGTTGGATACTGTTTGATTAAAAAAGCAGCTAACTCCTGGATGTTTTCACAATCGTAAAAGACAGAAGGCGAAAGTTTGATATGGAATGTTGTTTCAATTAAGTCTGAAAATTTGATAAAGCTAATGGAATCAAAGCCATATGCATAAAACTTAGTGATCAAATCTAACTCACCTACCTCAAATTTTAGTAGCGTACCAATCATGCGTTTTAACTCCTCCTGAATGGCTATTAAGGAACTTGCCGCTTCATTTTTAGGTGTTTTGATCAGTGTTTGTGGATGATGGAATGACGTTCTAGGCTTAAAAGATAAGCCTGCGATATCAACCAGTACATCACCTTGTTGATTGAGGAACTTCGCTTGGCAATGTAATGCCTCATCTAAAGTAATTTGATCAATCAATAAATACTGAATCGCTTCTTTCGTTTTTAATAATTGTATAGATTTTACCTGATAAAGTAACAGCTCATTCCATAATTCCACACCCATTTGTGCACCCACATAAGTAATCGCTTGGTTGAGTGCAGCCAGAGTGCTTGATGCAATCAGAACCCCTTTCTTAGTATGATCCTGCTGTAGTACAGGTGTTTTAATCTCAATCAAATATCCTCGTTCATGCCGATAGATAGATTGAATGCTCTGTAAATACACTGGATAGTCGATGCCCTCTGCTAATAGCATTGGATATAGCTTATCCGCATTTATAAGTACATCATTGCCTTGAATAAGCTTCATCCGTTCAGCCGCTTGTTTAGTTTGAGCAACAAACTGTAAGGTAAGTAAACGAGCAGAGACTTCACGCTTATCTACTGTGCTTACTTCACCTATCATGGAAGAATCATCGCGATGAATGGTATAATTTAAGTCTGTTATATCTTCCCAATCAGGGATGTTTTCTAAGTTAAAATCACTGGGCACTAGGGTCATATCAAGTGCTAGCATTTGCTTCAAGGCAAGGGCAACATCCAGCATAAAAGTAGCGATGATTTCACGTTTGCCTTTATATTTAAAAGTGTAATCTAGCAGTTCAATGAGATTGAGCGCAGTCGTAAAACGGAAAGCTTGAACTGTTGATACATTCTTCTCAATAAATGGATGTAGTTTTATACTGAACCTAAGTGGATTCAAAACAGTAGGTGCATCCTCAAAAGTACTGTACCAACACTTTACCTTTTCAAAACGATAAGTAGGTAATGATACGCGTTGAGGGCGTACTTCCCATAATTCATCCCAAGCAATTGCAGCACCTTTCAACCAAAAATCAGCAAGCAGCGAAAGACTTTTTTCCATAATCGCTGCTTGAATTGCTGTTGCTTCTATGTCTTCTTGATGTTCAAAGATGCTATTGGTAAAGTAAGTATTAGGAGCAAGTTTCAGCGTGCTGTTCTCTTGAAGGCTTTCCATCAGTTTTTCCATTTTATCCACTAATTCGGAACGACTCGAAGCAACGAAAGCAGCACGGCAAGGCAGTTCGTTTTTACCTACTTGTAGCGTGTAGGAAATGGCAGCTAAATGATCATGCTTATTCGTGAGATAGGAGACAAACTGCTTAAGTTGTTTCACCATGGATGCTTGGGTCATCGCAGAGATGACAAAGAGCAGTGGTTGTTCTAAATAGGGCGCTTTAGTTTGGGTTTTATATTCTTCTATGATGATATGAGAATTCACACCGCCTGCTCCAATGGAGGTGATGCCTGCTCTCCTTAAACTGTTGGCTGAGCTTGGCCAAGGTGTTAACGTTTTTACCACATAGAAAGGCGTATCTTTAAAATTAATATTTGGGTTGAGCTGCTCTGCATGTAAAGAAGGCACTATTTGCTCATATTTGAGCTGTAACAGTACTTTCGTGATCCCTGCAATACCAGAAGCGGCTAATAAATGGCCGATATTAGATTTTACGGAGCCAATGGGACAAAATTGTAGTTGATCAGTATGTTTCTGAAAGGCTACTTTCAGCCCTTGTATCTCAATAGGATCGCCTAGAGACGTACCCGAGCCATGTCCTTCGAGATAGTTGATACTAGCAGCAGAAATGCCTGCATCGTCAAGGGCTTTTTCAATGGCCAAGGCTTGCATTTTTGGATTCGGCACAGTAAAACCATTTCGTACCCCTGCATTTGTAATAGCCGTACCTTTAATGACGCCATAAATCTGGTCCCCATCTTTCTCTGCTTCAATGAGAGGTTTTAGCACCAATGCGCCAAGGCCTTCGCCTAAGATAGTGCCATCTGCACCTAATCCATAACTTTTTATTTCCGTAGAAGATTTCGTTGTAAAATGCTCCTGAGAAGAAGAAATCATGTTATAAGGATGAAGTAAAAGGTTAATACCGCCTGCTACTACCATTTTACACTGCTTGGAACGCAGCATGTGCACCGCCTGATCAATACAAGCAGAAGAAGCTGAACACATGGTATCTAAAAAGAAAGAAGGCCCTGTAAATCCATAATAATAGGACAGCATATTCGGGATAGTGCCTGTATAGCTTCCACTTGCTTCGGCACCTCGGGTAAGCATATTCTGAAAACCATAAAGGTTATAATGATTACTCATAGTGCCTACAATTACTCCCACATCTCCATCGTATTTTCTCTTTAGATATTCTTTGGAGTAACCAGCATCCTCAAGTGCTTCAACACCTACCTGAAGAAATAATCTCACTTCTGGTGACATCAATTCTGCCTGATGTTTAGAAATCTTAAAGTAGCGGGGATCAAACTTATCTATGTCTTGTATAAATGAGCCATTCTGGATCGTTGTTTTACCCAATACATCTCTTTCATGGTAATAGATTTCATGGTGATTCCAGCGTTCTTCAGGAATGGGAGAAAGACAATCCTTACCTTTTAAAAGCAAGTCCCAAAACTCATCCATGTCAGCAGCGTTTGGATATTTACCTGCAACTCCGACAATGGCAATGTCATGTAAATCGTTTTCTTGCTCATGATGAGTTGATGTAACTTTAATTGAATAATCAGGCTGTTGCGGATTTTCTGGACTCATTGCCTGTGTGGTTAGAGTAGGAACGGTTTCTTCTTCCAACCCTAATATCTCGGGTAATTGTTCTGAGAAGTTATCCACAAAATAGTTAGCCAATTCGTGGAGGGTCATGTATTCGAAAAAGAGGGTTTTGGAAAGCGAACCAAAGTGTTCCTCGAGCTGTGTAGTTACGTCAACAATCACAATAGAATCCAATCCATACTCTTCGAGCTGAATATTTTTATTAATTTCAGCAGGCTCACGTTTAATAGCCTCACCAAGATGTTCTTTTAATAGTTGAACCGTCCCATCATGAAGCTGTTTCGAATCTATTTTTTTGGAGGGGACACTGTCATGTATTTGTATTTCTTCTAACTCATTCAATTGTCCATTCACAATAGCCATATAATTTCTAATAGCTTCCAAGTCTCCTTGTGCAAGTCCTAACTGATGGTGTTCTTCATTCCCTAAAAGGGTGAACAATGTTGCAATGCCAGCTTCAGACTGTAAGGGAATCATTCCTGTATTTTTTCGGAGACGTTCTACATTGGCACGATCCATTTGCATTCCTCCATTTTCCCATAAAGGCCAATTAATGGATATCACTTTTCCCCTTCTAAGTCCTTTTACCACCAATTGACTATGATAATGCGCGAAAGCATCCATAAAGCTACAAGCCCCTGCATAGTCTGCTTGCCCCATATTTCCGAAGGTAGCGGCAACCGATGAAAATAGGACGATGAAATCAAGCGCTTCGTGCTTTGTTGCACGATCAATATTAATCGTTCCTCGAACTTTTGGGGCTAATACCACTTCAATCTCTTCCTTTGTTTTGTGTATGATAAATGCATCTCGAATAATTCCAGCAGCATGAAAGATACCGTTTAAGGTACCATACTGTGTTTGAATTAATTCAATGGTCTTTTCTACCTCTTCGTAATTCGAAACATCACATGGAAGGTAAGTAAATTGATGGCCTTGCTTTGCTAAATATTGCTGATTTTCAGGCGCCAAAGCAGAACGACCACTTAAAATAAGCGTACAACCACTCAATTGCTTCGCCTGTAATAAAAGCTTTCCTAAACCGCCAAGGCCTCCTGTAATCCAATAGACACCATTTGAGCGAATGGGATTTTGAAAAGTGGCGACTGTAGGCTTTTCTATTTCGATGAGTTTTTGTTTCCATCTAATACCTTCCACATCATAATGAATTACTTCGTGGTGAAATTGATTGAATTCACTGCTAACTAAATCTCGTAAAGATTTATGTGCGATTTCATTGAGATGCGCTATGGATAGAAGTTTTGTTCGAATAGTAGGATTTTCTATCGTTAAAGTCTTTAAAAGTCCTGCAAGGCTTTCATATAAAAATCTTTTTTCCGACTGAGGAATCAGCACGATCAACTGCTGGGGCATTTTGATCGTTTGTTGTAATGCTTTGACTTTTTCAAAAACTTTCAAAAATATCCGTTCAACCACAGTAGCGTCTTCTTGAATGGTTTCCATGAAAATTGTCTCTACATGATTGACAACATTTTCGAGACCTTGTAGCTTTTGCACCTCAATATCAATACTCAATACAGTTCGATGAAAGTTCAAATGCTGTTGGAGTGGAACAATAGCTGTTTTCGTCCACTGTAAAGTGTTAAATAGCAAATTATCAGCAAGATGAGTGTTTTTCTGTATGGTTATTTTCTTCATTTCTTCTTTAGAAGCAAAACTTTTCATCCATACACATAAAGTTCCATCTGAATGGAGTAGTTGAATATCATATTTTCGAATTTGAGATTTTTTGTCACTGCTGACCTCCTGCACATATACCCACATGATTTCGCTACAAGGCCGAAGTATATGCACTTGTTCCACAGAAAATGGAAGTGCTGTCTTTTTTGAATCAGCTTGCTTCGCTACCTGTAAATGCAAAGCAAGCGCTGCTTGCAAGGAGGCATCGAGCAGTACAGGATGCAATTGATATTGATCTCTAGTGGCTAGTACCTGTTGAGGCAATTGTAGCTGTGCCAGCATTTCAGTATCAGTGGCATAAATTTGACGCAATGCACGAAAAGACCTTCCATGTTTAATATGAACCGATTGGAATGCCGTATAACAGGCTTTAGGGAGTAGTGCGTCTTTCGTTAAAGTTTGTTCCAGTACTAAAATATCAGCAGGAATTAAACTCAGTTTTGTTTTTTCAATCACTACTTCCCCTTTGCAGTGTACTACTTCTTGCTGATCCAGATTAGACTTAATCTCAAAGGATATGCCTCCATTCGCTTGCTTATTCAGATCAATCCAAACGGCTACGGTTTCCTCTTTCACCTGAATAGGTTGTACCCAAACCACATGTTGCAGCAATAGGTATTCATCATCTTGATGTGAAAGTGAGTGAGCCACTGCTGCGCTCACCATCTCAAGGTAACATACGCCAGGTAATGTTTTCACTTTATGGATGATATGATCGGCTAAAAAGAACTCATCACCAGTAAAACGAGCATGAAACCTTTGCTGATTCAGTGTAGAAATATTGCGATGTACTAATGGATGCAAGTTGTGATCATCATCAGCTTGGACTTTCCTTTTACTAAACCAATACTTATTTTTGGCAAAAGGATAATGCGGCAAACGTACAACTGGGAGCTTTTGTCCATTGTATAACATCGGCCAATCTATTTGGTTACCTGCTACCCAAGCCTTGGCAATTTTCACAAACTGTTTTCTTGCCATCCAGCCCTTCATCAGCATTTGCAAGTCTTTAGCATCATAATCGGTAGCGTTATCTTTACCTTTTTCAATACTTCCTTCAAACCATACTTTCTCATGTTGATTTCCATCGAGGAAAGACGCTAAATGAGTGACTAATTCCGTTAGATCAGCTGCCACAAACGCAAGCCTAAACTTCATTGCTTCTCTTCTTTGTTGGAGCGTAAATGCAAAAGCAGCTAAATCAAAGCTTTCCTGCACAGCAGCTTCCATGACCTGACTCAGGTAGTGCTTGATCTGGGTAACATGCTCACGTAATTGCTCGAAAATCTTTGCTGAAAATGGAATGATATAAGTTTCAGCATCAACTATTGAATTTTCAAACCGATTTTGAGGATAAGCTTCAAGGATTACATGCGCATTTGTACCTCCAAAACCAAAAGAACTTACTCCTGCGCGTTTAGGCTTTGATAGATCGGTTTGCCATTGTTGTGTGCTATCTACTACATAAAAAGGACTATTGTCTAAAGAAATGAGTGAATTGAGTCGCTGAAAATTAGCATTTGCGGGCAAAGTATTGTGTTGCATCGAGGCCAAGACTTTAATGACACCTGCCACACCAGCAGCACCTTCTAAATGACCAATATTAGTTTTCACAGAGCCAATACCACAACTACCTGCCTCCACTTTTGTATCAAAATGTTCATATAATTCTTTAAAAGCCATTTTTAGTCCTGATACTTCAATAGGATCGCCTAGTGGAGTACCCGTTCCATGTGCCTCAATATAGCTTACAGAAGCAGGATCAATATTTGATTTCTTATAAATGTCTGCAATTAAACGTGCTTGCTTCTCAGGGCTTGTCACCGTCAAAGAATTTGTTTTACCTCCATGATTGATCCCAATCCCTTTAATTACCCCATAAATAGCATCATTATCCTCAATTGCTTTATTGAGCGATTTCAGTAAAAGTACGGCACCTCCTTCTCCACGGACATAACCATCGGCACTTTCATCAAATGCTTTACACTGTCCTTCCTTAGAAAGCATGCCATTTTTACTGAATGCTACAAAGTGATTACTAGACCAAATTAAATTGACACCACCCGCAATGGCATAATCACATTGCTGATTTTGGAGCGCTTGTACTGCTTGATACATCGCTACAAGAGAACTAGCGCAAGCCGTATCATTTGTCACGCTTGGCCCATGAAAATCATAATGGTAAGAAATTCGGTTAGCAATGATAGAATAGGCAGTTCCTGTTGGAAAGTAAGCGTCTAAACTTGCATTTTCTTTTGCCATTAACTCAGGATAGTCCCAATGACAAGCCCCCATAAAAACACCTGTGTTGGAGCCACGTAAACTACTAGGGCAATAACCTGCATCTTCTAAAGCCTTCCATGTTAACTCTAGGCAAAAGCGCTGTTGAGGATCCATATTCTCAGCTTCACGCCTCGAAATATTAAAGAAATCTGCATCAAAGGCATCTGCATCATCGATAAAGCCACCCCAAATACTATTGGTATAGTCCCCTTTTCTAGGATTTCCATATAGCTTGGTCTTGTCCCATCTTTCAATAGGCACTTCTGTAATGAGAGATGATTCATTAGATAAGTGTTTCCAGAACTCATTTAAGTTATTTGACTTGGGAAATTTCAAACCAATCCCAATGATCGCAATATCAGATTTCATCATATAGCCTTCCTTTAATATGGTGCAAGAAGTAAATCAAGCACCTATCGTCACACAACCTACAGATGTTAATTTAACAATAAAACACCTAATCAGAATAGATATAATTTTTTATTAACAATGATTTGGTTACTTTTTAAAGTAAATCATGTTCTATCAAAAATTTGACACAATCTTCTGAGTGTTATATTATTGACAATCAGTAAATTATAAAATTCATATTGTTATTTATTTCATTACTTTGATCACACTACCCTAGGATTTTTGGAAAAGGATGAAAATCCCGCATAAACGCTATTTT
>JBMYQA010000197.1:0-11409 GCA_049600855.1 Flammeovirgaceae bacterium
TTCCCATCGCTGTTTGAATAAAACGATGCTAATTCTGCTTTTGACCACTTACCATTAATTAACTTCATCGTATAAATTTTGTAATTTTCATTAGGCTTTCTACGATTTAAATACAATTCGGTCATATCTTGATTAAAAGCAATTGCAGATTCATGAGCAAGTTCAGTTGAAATAACATCTGGTGCAAAAATCAAGGCGGTATCAATTGGGATTTGTTTACTAAACAAAGTAAGGTTTTTACTTTTTTGCTTGCAAGCACCAAGGTTCAGTAATAAAACTAAAATCAATACCTTTTTTACATGCTTTGGATATTTAATTTTCATGGAATATAATTCTTTGTTTTCGATGAATTTACAGTGATTGGTAACGGCTGTATAAACATCACTATTACGTTGATTTTTCTACTAAAACTACTTTTAATGTGCTATATATCCAAATTGTCTGAAAGACTGCGTATTTGATTTTTACCCTGTATTGTAATATGAGTATAGATTTCAGTGATTTTGGATGGGTTATGACTCTAAGGAAACCAAAAAACCGCAAAAATCGGTTTGCTGCCTGATTTTCACGGGTTTTATTCTTTTGAAATCAACATATAATGCTAATAATCAATTCAACTTATCCTTCACCTCCTGCAGCACGCAGCACGGCCTCAATGATAAACTTTGTAAATTCATTGGAGCTAGCGAGTTGTGCACTTTGGAAATCTTTATTTGAATTTGCTTCATTCGCAGCATTTTGAGTGGTATTACCCAATATATTTTGAAGCTGAGTGACAAGCTGTGAAGCGCCACTCATATCCCTAAATAAGTTTCCTGCCTGAAGTAGCCCCGCAAGTTCTTGCACCCCCGCCATATTGGGGAAGGCATCACCCTCCACCAAACTGATAATTTGCTGATCAAACTCTGGACTTGTTAAGCCATCCGATGACTTTCTGCTCCTTAACAGTATTTCATTGATTTTAGGCCCTGGAGGATCTGGAATAGGCGAATCACTCCATTTCCAAAAACGAGTAAAATCTATTTTTTCAGAAGCATTAAACCTGCCTAAAATGGCTTCGGCAAAAACGCCTCCTGTTGGGACGGCTACATGATCCTCTTCATCCCTTAACTGCGTAAACTCTTTCGCTTTCCATTGAAACCAGTGTGCCATGGCTTGAATATTGGCCTGTTCATTCAAACGAAAAACCACACAGTTGGCGTAAGTTCCCAATGGCGGAATATCGACTAAACCACTGATGTATTCATTATCCCAAGCGTAACCTGCCAAAGCCTGTGCCATTTCAGAAGGCGTAAAACTCATCCAAACAGCCTGATTGTAGTAATCTTTGTCTAAATCGTTGATATCGTACAGATTATGATTAATATAGTTTCCTGTGAATGAGAGCAAGGTAATTCGCCCTTCTGACGAAGCATTACTCAACGTATGATTAAAACGAGCGACTATACTATCTGCTTTATGCGCATGACGAATTTCAAAAACAGTAGTAACCGTTTCTGGTAGGCTTTCAGCATCCCCAACCTCTATAACAAGCGCTTCTAAATATTCCATATCAACCCTACCATCCACATTAGATACCACGATTTGATCAAATCGGAAATCGTATACAGCGGTTGGTGCTGCTGACTCCTCAATATGAATGCTTCTGCTCCCTTCACCTACTTGATGTATCGCATGTATTTTATTCAGCTTTACGGGTGATGAGAAAATCAATTGGACATTCACGAATTGATAGCCATCTCCTGCGAGGTAAGTTTCTTGATTTTGGCCCTCAGGAGCCAATAAGTTTATTACTTTCACATAACCCAAAGCTTTTGCGATAATATCCTGATCTAAGCGACTTTTAGCCAATGGAATTAGGCGTTCGCGATACTTGTCAAGCAACGTAGTAAGTGGACTAAACTGAAAAGGGACAAATAAGCAAGGAGAAGCATTTACAGCCCGCAACCGAGTTTTATATATTCTTACGGTTTCATAGTAATGAACAGAAAGCGCGTGGGAATGATTGTAGTTTGTGATGATTCGCGTACGTGTAATTTCAGTTTCAGACTGTTTCACTTCTTTTACGGCACTGGCATATTTCGATCTGACTGAAGAGGCCACTTGTTGGGTAGAGCGCTTGAGATTTTGCTGAGCATCTGCTACCGCATTTTTAGTGCCTTCTGAAGATGAAACCGTAATACTTTTTGTATTGCTATTACCAGAGGTCGTGGTGGCTCCAGAACTCCCAAACCCCAAAGTCCAACCACCTGCTTTTGCCCTAGAATACGTGTAGGTGTCTGTTTCAGTAGACGATTCTCCTTTTTGATCTTCAGTGATTGTACCATTGTAAATTTCATCCAGCGCGCTCTGTTGGGACAATTGGTTTTCTAAATTCTCCCGTTGTATTGTCGATTGATCAAGACTGGCCGACTGTTGCCTTTGCCATTCCACTATGGCAATTCGGGTACTTTCACCAGGAGCTAAAGGCAAACTGTGCGACAAGGATCCAAGGGATATGCCTTCTGGTGTCCAAGTTTGCTCAAATTCAACGGTAGCCCCAATAAAAGGCTCGTCTATTGTAAAGTGCTCAAAAGATTTGATCAATTCTACAGGATTGTTTTCAATTTCATCCCAATCGCGTTGCCAATCTCCTGTGATTTGTTGGGGAGTAACCCTAAAGTATTTTTTAAACGACTTAGTTTCACTCGCATAAATGCCTGATCGTGGCGTAAGCTCCTCTGAGTACTTCAATTCCTCAGTGTCTGGTGTAGCATATACCTCATTTAGAATGTATCTCGCTGCACGGAATGGTGGCCACAGTGCTAACTCTCGAATGGAATTCACGTCAAGAGTTTGGGCTACTTCAGCGTAGTTTTGTGCTCCGATTCCATCCAATACTTCGATCGATTCTTGCTGCAATTGGTAAGGAGTCAGATGCGCATAACTATTTTTCACCATATTGCGCCCTACTTGCTGATACCTTGCCAATACGGTATTTTCATTAGCAGCTGCCTCAGTGATCTGTTTGGCGTTATTGAATAATTGTGAGGTAGCTAGCTCAAAAACGGTATGTATGTGAAGCTTTTGCAAGACTTGCACCCTAGCGGCATCCATACCCAATAGAATGTTGGTAGATGCTTTGAGTAAGTCTTCCGGGCTCAAACCTATAAAGGTTAACTTTATATTTTCATAGATATTTTTAATATGATTCATCATGCTTGTTCATCTAAGGGTTCGGTATATAACTATCCATAATCTTATTATACTTAATTCTGAGGATACCCCAGAATACATACTCACCATACATGGGTTTCATTACATCAAAAAAAGTTTCTCCTGTTGCTGGGTCTACACCTGCAAAATATTCTTTATACATTAATGCCCAGCGCTCTCCTGAATCATCTTTCTGTAGGTAATACTTGCATTCTCCAAACTTATTAGCCTGAGTCGCATTCGTTGACATTACTTGCATGGTCATGTATTCTTCTTGACTCTTTGGCCCAACAATCATCTCTTTAACTGGATCAGAAGAAATAAGGCATACATGTGTATGTGCTGTATTTCTAACATTATCATAAGTAAAAATCATGATGTCCCCACAGAATGCTTTCTGATTTCTACTTATGAAATCTATTTGCCCTGCTATTGCAGTGATATATGGGTCAAACTTTTTGAAGTCTGTTTGGTTTATCCACAACTTGTCATGTAAATTTTGATAGGTTTTTGTTCGAACTAAGAGCTGACCAATACCATGTTTTTTAAATAAAAAATCAACCACCTTTGGTTCTTCTAAAATAGCTATCGCAACACTCTCTCCACAATAGAGAACCTTTTCATTCATACGGTTTTCTTTCTTCGCATAATACGAAAATTTCTGGGTAGTGTCTTTCAAAAATGAATTATCACGTTTGGCTATCTCCTTGGCAAATTCAATAGCTTTCCAGTAGCTTGGGCCATTTTTACAACTATCCGATACATCCTGTCCAGGTGGCATGGTATCCGATGCAGGTATTAAACCTTTTTGTCGATCTTCATCCGTTATAAATAAAAAAGCTGAAGATTTCTTATCTAAATAGATAATACGCCACTTGTCATAATTAATATTATTCTTGTTTGATAGACGGGTAAAATCTTGGATAAAATCTTCATATTTTTCAAAATAAGCATAACCCTTATTTTCAGGATTAAACTGTGTTGGATCATCATCAAAATCTTCTCTAGTATCCCAAGGATTAAATACATGAAGCCATATTACATCACTAGCGTCTCTTTTTATACCGGCAACTACAACCGCATGTGATGGATTACCATCCACTGTAAACAGTAGCGGCCCATGATTCGTTAGCCAATCTTGGATTTGCTCTACCGATGGTGTTTCTGATTCTACAGTTAATGGTATATTGATAAAGCCATAAAACGATTTTACATCCAACAAAACATCCCACCCATAAGAAGCTTCTAGACTGAACCCTAAGTTTTCTATTAATGTATTTGCATCAATGGGTTTATGGTAGTAGCTATATAACATAGCCATAGCCGCTGCCCAACAAGAAGTTTTGTTTGGCTGGGGTACAAGAGTGACGTTATATCTCACCAACCAAGTACCATCTGGCCCACTATCAGACGAATTAGCAGAGGCATCTGCTCCATCTCCACCTCCCGAATTTGTCTCCCCTCCACTGGAAGAACCTCCTCCAGAAGATCCATTACCCCCTCCACCAGAGTCTCCACCGGTATTGCTGTTTCCAGTACCTCCACCTGCTGCTCCTGCTGCAGCAGCTCCAGACATGGCAGCGGCTAATGCCTGCGTATCATCTAAGCCGAAAGACTCTGTCATAAAGTTCAGCAAGCCTCCTATTCGTGTGGCACTTCCTGTATTCTCATCTTTACCAAGTAAGAATTTCGCCATGTCGTTAAATAGCTTCATTCTTGTCTTCATCAAATCCACATTCGCTTTTGAAGTTTCATTGCCAAGCTTGGAGGTGTACTCAGAAGCCTTAACGGCAGCAGCAATCGTTTCGTTGATAAAGCTCATATCCCTAAATGTATTAGGATTCCCTAAAGCTTGTGCCATGGCTTTCAAAAGCTGAAGCTCAGGAAACGCTTGCCCCTTTTGTATATTGACAATGGGAGCTGAAAGACCTGTAGTGGATGTTTGGTCATCAGAGCCTCGGGAAGATACTGTGATTGGCGTAATTTTCGGTCCTGGTGGTTCTGGAATAGGGGCTTCTTGCCAATCCCAAAAACGAGTCACATCAATTTTCTCTGAAGCATTTGCTGTCCCCAACACCGCTTCAGCAAACACACCATTGGATGGAATAGAAACCAGATCTTCTGTCTTTTTCACCTTTCGAAAATCTTCATCAAGCCATTGCTCCCACTCATCATTGGTTTGTGTATATTTAAAAATGGCATAATTCCCATACACCCCCAATGCTGGTAGCTCAATCACATTTAAGAGCGGTTGCTGTTTATAGGCATATTTACTCAAAATCCTCGCCCACTGACCTGGAGAAAGGCTCATAATGATGGATTCCTTCACTAAACTTTCAATGCCTGCATCTTCAATGGTTGTGGAGTGATCGTTACTAAAAGAGATCAGATTATAGGTTTGCACAAACTTGTCCCCACTAGCTTGGAAGTTCCTAATCCGATTCTTGACCAAGATTGAACCTCGATCTCCATTCAGTTTATAGATGGTATCGTGAAGAAAGGGATTGTCATTTTCTTTCTCAATTTGAATATTTATACCTGCAATATCAGCTACAGGCCTATTAATATTCTCAAAGGAAATCTTAGGTGTTCCTTCTATTACACTTAATCTAAGTATAATACCAGAATCAATATGGAGTATACGGAATGATGCGGAGTTTTCATCTCCCAACCAAAGGTACAGATGATGCGTTTGCTTATATTCCTCATGAGCAGCGGCATCAAATGGAGGCGCTTCTAATTTGATGTTTTTTCCATCTTTCATTAGTATTTCCACCCAATTTATCCTCAAATAAGAGTTGGAATAGTTTCCAAGTAGCTTAAAATCAATCCGTTGTAATTTAGCAGATTTAGAAAAGTAATGGGTTTCATTGTCTCCTTGTCGAGCATTGATATTTATCCCCTTAATTGAAGACATTGACGTTTCTAGGGTCTTTTTTATCCCTTCATCAATTGCAGAATTCAGAACAGCTTTTTTAAAATGCTTAAATACGGGGCTGTTCGTATCCTTCATGTCTAAACCCTGAATAGGGACGAATAGTACAGGCTCTGCTTTGACTGCTTGCACCTCAGTACGATAAATCTGTACTACTTCATAATAATGTACAGAAAGTGGATGGGAATGATTGTAATTGGTAACAACGCGAGTTTGTACCTGCTCTCTTTCTGTTTGCTCTACTTCTTTTACAACTGAAACACGCTTGGCACGTACCCCTGCTGCTACTTGTCGGGTAGTACGCGCCAACTGTTGCTGCGTATTATTGGTAATATCTCTGCGCCCTTTGGAAGAGGCTATGGAAAAACCGTTTGAACTACTGGTGGTAGTAGTACGGGTAATCGAACTACCTGAGCCGAAAAAACCTCCACCGCCTGCATAACTATGAGACCTCGTTTGCGCATTCATGCCCGTTTCTGACTGCCCCTCTTGAAACTCTGAAACTGTTCCATCGAATACTTCTTCCAATGCACTTTTCTGTGATAAATTATTCGCCAATTGTTCTTTTTGATCTAATGACTCAGCCAGTCGAGCCGCTTCTCTTCTTTCCCATTCCACAATTGCTATCCGGGTACTTTCTCCAGGTGCGAGCGCCAAACTATGCACCAAATTCCCTAAAGAAACTGAATGTGGAGTCCATGTTTGCTCATAATGTAACATTTTGCCCATCACGGGTTTACCAAAGGCATTTCTATTGGTATTAAAAGGATCTATTTTTCGACCAATCAGATCAATCATCCCGCCAAAAGTAGGATTGTCATCAATGAATACCCGTTGAAAATATCTTTTCTCCACTGCATAACTCCGTGCTCTTGGTACTAAATCAGCTGGTGCATCGGGGTCTTCTTCACGAATATTATCCACATTGAATGTGTACTGAAGAATAAAACGAGCTGCTTGAAATACTGGCCAGAAAGCTAGGTCACGAATTATTTCGATACCTGTTATTTCTTTGAGTTGGGTCACTGTATCTACACCAACCCCATCAAGATGAATGATATCAAGTTCCTGCAATGCTTCTAAGGAAGCTTCTACTTTTCCATCTGATATCATTTCCCGTGCAGCACTCCCGAATAACGTATAGATGGACTCCGAATCCTCCTTTGCCTCGGCAATTTTCAATGCATTATTGAAAAAAGGCAAAGTAGCTAAATCAAAAACAGAGTAAACATGAAAATGCTCCAATAAAGCCGCCAATCTTGAATCAACACTAATGATGATTAATGGGCTTGATTGAAGAATTTCATGAGGGGTTAAATGGAGGTGTTGGTCTTTTATGTAAGACCGATACGGACGATCTTGAAAGCTCATGGTTTTACAGGGATTTATTAAGAAAACTTTGGGTGATGATCAAAAATAAATGTGAATATATGTAAATAACCCCAAGTTATCTACTGCACACGCATAAGTTTCATTAGAGTTGAACATAAATTCAAATTACTTTAATATTAGCAGCCTCTAATATTTAAAAAGCCAATAACCCATTTATTAAAATCCTGCAAAAGAAGTGGGGTAGTGGAGTCGAGTTTAGATTTTAGGGGATTTGAAGGTTTTAAAAACCTCCATAAAGATGATAAGCAGTTAACCAAAAAGAGTGCGGTATTTGCGGCCTCCGCTGCTGTTAATGTGTCTTTTGTGGCTATACTTCGTTGCTATGGCATCAGCCACCGACTTCTTAAATAGCACTGCTATCCACCGTAAAATCAAGTGCATTAAGAATGTCTTATTCATACAGGAATTTACAGCTATTGAGATCATGTGACTGACAGAAGTTTTAAGCGCTTCATCACATTACGGCCAACGGTCTGGATAAACTGCGTTTTTAATGCAGTTTTAGGTTTTGTTATAAGTTTTATCTTTTTTGGAGAAAATACTAGTTATGTAATTTTCTGCATAATCCTTATTGCGCAAGGATTTGTATGTTAAGTACATCGGTGATTTTTTTGGATTCTTCAGTGATTCAATAATCATCCCAATGGTAAATGTTCGACCATTACTCCAAGATTTATTAGCTTCATAATATCTTGTTGCACATCCAATCGTTTGATCGCTCAAGTTTTTCACTCTATGCCACCACCAAGGAGGATTGAACAGCAAGTCACCTTCTTCGAGAACAACTCTATAAACAGGCACATACTTCATATGGGGATACCTTTCAACAAGGCCTTCGTAAAAATCTCCTTCGAAAGATTCTTCTAACTCTGATACGCAAAATACACCATGTTTACTCATTGAGGGCTGCATAATTGAAGTATACGAAGGGTGTATAAAAAACCATTCTTTTCTTCCCTTAATATTAAGAAACATATTATCTGCGGATGCGCAGTGTAAAGATGAACCTGAATTGGTCTTCCTAGAAATAAACCATTGGGTTAATATATTTTCTCTTCCTAGAAGACTATCAAGTTCTTTCCCTTTGCAATCGCGGAGAAAATCCTCATTGTTGAGAATACCAAAAAAGTTGTTGATATAATAATTTTTGTACTTATCCTCTAACAGAAACTCTTTGAGTGTAGTGGTTTCATCATGTAGGTTTTGTCCAATACCTGATTCGTCTTTTGAATCGATAATGCTATTGGGCTGAACACAAACGACTTTTTTATTTCCGTAGTCATTAATCAATTGTTCTGTCTCAACACGTTGCAATATTGGAGCATCTTTCAAATAGTTTTTTATTACAAGTGGCATGTTTATTTGCGTTTTCCATTGCAAAAACCATTCAGCGTTAAAATCTTGAGGAGATATTACTGGTAAATCAAGCGGTTTTGAATAGTTGTGCGCTCCATTTAATGCTAACAACCGCTTAGTGTTTGAATTATGAATCTTTTTGAATTGTTTTCCAATGCTAGAGTTATTACTAAATTTTTTCATGACTTGCCCATTTTCATTTTTCCTGCGGGCAGTTATACCGAAAAATAGATCATACAGGAACAAAGATGACCATTGCCATGTTTTTATTCCTTTTGGTAATTGAGGGTGCGAAGAATCGTAATTTCGAACCCTTGATGATATGTCTTTTTTCATAAAAAAAATTTAATCCTCATCACTTGGCTATAAACGGAATAATGCATTTATATCCATTCTAAATTTATCTTTTATGGGGTTTACACCGCCAATTTGAGTGCCTAATCGCATCAATTCAAAGCGAGTTGCGTTTTTGATTTGAAAATGCCTTTCTAAAGTAATAGGATTTGCAAGATAATAGGCAAACAAAATGTTAGTTTTTTTGAAAATTTATTGAAACAGCATGTAGCAGGTGCTCTAGCAGTGCTAAATATCCAAAGGATTCCGAATCATCGTGATTTATTTGCCAATGCAAAAAGTAATTAGTTTTGATTTTCAAGTAGTTATGTGAGAAGGGGCGAAAACTTTACTGACAGCCGTTCACCAGCCATAAGCTATATGCGTTGTTGTGGCTAATACTTTTTATTTTTTCTTATTGTAAGTCAATATTTGAAGTCCGTCTGAAAAGGATTCTTTTTCAATCAGTTCCCAATGTTCATTTGCAGTTGAAGAACCAAATAATTTCGTTCCTTTTCCAAGCACTATTGGGTTTAATTTAAGTTTCAATTGGTCAATCAGTCCGTTTTCTAATAGCCAACCTGCAAACTGTCCGTCACCACATAAATAAATGTCTGTCTTAGCATTTTGTCGTATTTCATTTACTTTATCAATGCTAAGTTTTTCAATTTTCACAGTTTCGGATAGGTTATCAACTTTTAGTGAATTGGAAAATATGTAATGTTCCATATTTGGATAGGCAGGTTGTCCTGGTTCAAGTCCATATTGAAAGCCGAATTCGTAGGTTTTTCGTCCCATGATTACTGTTCCGAAATTAGCAAGGTCAGATTGATATTTTTCAACTCCTTCACCTTGCAAAATGAACTTACTTATATCGTCATTCTCTCCTGCGATATATCCGTCTAAGGAACTCGCTACATAGTAAATTATTTTTTTCATAGAGTTTGTTTCTTTAGTTTATTGTCTGTTTTGTATTAGCCACAACGAATCGCCTAACCTGCGTTTGCGTCCCAAGAGGCGCAAATGATAGGTTAGGCTTGTGTTGTGCTTTCGTTTTTTCATGCTAGGCAACTGGGAAGCATCCGCAAAAAGCCTAAACACTTATCATAATTTAGTTCATAATAGTTGACTCCTAAATTGATCGTTTCATAATATCTAGCCTGATGCGCCTTATAATATTCTTCCGAGGGCAACTTCCAAAAGTCCCTGCCTAGTTTCTCTGCTACAAACCACTTCTCAAGAAGTCGCGCCGCACGTCCATTCCCATCCCTAAATGGGTGAATATGAGCAAAACGCAGATGGATCAAGGAAGCATGATAGAAAACTTCTGCATCGGAAAGATCAGCGGCCAAAAGAGTTTCTATGTCAGAAAATAACACTTTCATCTCAGAGGAAACAAACTCAGGCTCTACAGCCATATAAGCCAATCCCGACTTACCGAAAACTCCAACCTGCTGTATCCGATATTTGCCGCGCTTACTACGAATCAACAATGTATCCGAAAAGATCTTATGGCAATGCAATAAATTGGATTCTGTCAAGCCATTGCTCTGGGCATAGTGATAGGCTTCAATTAAATCCTCTATCTCTTCAATCTCCTTGCCTGTTTTAAACTTATCTTTGTTCAGTTCATAGTTCATGTAGGAGTTCAAGTCGATACTGTTACCTTCTATATTTGAGGAATATATGGCTGATACTTTTGTCAGATAGTCAAACCCTCCATGGGCTTCAGAAAAATCAAAAGAGGCAATTAAAGACGGTATCTTATTGCCAATCAAATCCATATATTCCGCTAAGTACTTCTTCTCGTTTACCCGCATCTTTTATCACAAAAATACTCATATTACAGCAAAAAACCGCTCAACAGGAGCCAAATTATGAAGCACAATGGTCTCGGCTATGCGTAGTGCGGGATTTCAAGGCACTTCACTGTCCACTTACCGAAAAGTTTATTTAATGTGATTACTTTCATATCAGCACTTTTACCCGCATTACGTATAGCCATTGTTGGCGGCTGCCTTTTTTATTTTCTTTCTTTTTGTCAATGTCGTCCCAAGCTAAATGCTACCATTGTGTTTTGCTCAACCGCAAAATATTCTCCGTCTTCAATTCCTAATTTGAAAGTCAACTGGGTGTCATCGTATCCATAGTCCTTTTTCAAAATGCCCCCAATCTTGTCAGCATTTTCGGTTACATGC
>JBMYQA010000198.1:0-11392 GCA_049600855.1 Flammeovirgaceae bacterium
GAAAAGATTTTAGGAGTATAACACTCATCTTTTTCCCTAACAGGTGCGGCGAAAAAAAGGCTAAAAAGAGATCAAATTTTATCTTTTCAGCTGCTTTTTTCTTACCTTTTTTTGACCTAATTTAGAATTGCATTTCGGGGGCTAGAGGCGTAAAATGAATTCTTGTGATCTTCAAAAATTTTCTATCTAGGGTAAAGCAACTTTGCAAAGTTAGTAGCTATCTAATTAGCTGCTTGGCGCGTCCGCCCATCCCCATAGCCTTGGTTTATTAGAAGTTGGCTGGCTATGGGGGCAAGTACGCAAATTAGCTGCTAACCCACCACTACCGTTTGTGTTAGCAGCTAATTTGCTTGCCCGTTGGGCAACTTGCCAAAGGAGGCGTCCTTTGGAATCCTCTGCCCTAAATGAATGCTTTTTGTTAGCAGCAAACATTTTTTCATGAGCCAATTTTCTCTTCGCCTTTCATTAGGCAATTTCGTTAAAAATTCGCTCCTCCAACACCATAGGAATAGACTGCGATTTTGTCTTGCAAAATCAAGTTTTCATATACCCGAAAATAGATTTATTTCACTCAAAAATCAGAACAAAATGAAAACACTTCGAGCCTTTTTAGAAGAACAGGGATTAGATCAAAGTTCGCCCACAGAAAAGATTAATGAAGCCAAGAAAACTCATAGAAAACAGTATATCAGAGCTTATCATGATCAATATAAAAAAGAGGTAAAAAGAACATCAGTTACCCTTTCTAAAGAAGAACATAAACAGATTGAAAGTGCTGCAAAACGGCATCAAATCAAAGTAGCTACTTTTATTAAAGCCTGTACATTAGCTTATTTGGAAGGGCAATATATTCTACCTGAAGACACTAAGGTACAGGCGCTAGAACTTGGTATTCGTAAAATCGGTAATAATATCAATCAAATCGTCCGAAAACTACACGGACATAAATATGTAAATGCAGATGATATAGAAGGAATGCAACACAAACTTCATGAACTTGAAGCATTAATCTCAAATTCTCTTCGCAGGCCAGAGCGCATTTCTACTTTATTGGAACAACATATCAAGCAAAACCCAGAGATGCTTACTCAACTAGAATTATTTGTTCAAAAACAAAAAGCTATCCACTCATGATTATTAAAAGTATTCGTTGGAAAAGAGAGAATAAGTTCGCCTTTCTAGTAAAATATGTAGATAAAGAGATTGAGCAAAACCGAGATAGTCAAACTTTTTCTATCTGCCATAATTTTGGTGGATGTAAACATTTCAGGGCAGTTGTTGATGAATTTGAACGCAATGATACACACCGTAAGAAACGCAAAAATGGAGTGGTACTCTATCATGAAGTATTGAGTTTCTCTAAACTTGATCGTGGGAATATTACTTTGGAAATGCTTGAAGATATAGCTGAGCGTTATATCACTTTGCGAGCAGAAAACGCATTGGTTTACGCACGCCCTCACTTTGATCAAGATCATCCTCATATCCACTTTATTGTTAGTGGTAATGAAGTCAATAGTAAAAAGGTTACTCGATTAAATAATCAAGCCTATAAGCAGATTCGTTTAGAAATGGAACGCTATCAATTAGAGAAGTATAAAAAGGAGCTAGAAAACTCTTTTGTCTACTTGAACAATTGGGAACAGAAACGCGATTTAACTAAAAGTAAAATTCAGACAGTTTCTGATAAAGAGTATCAAATCAAGAAACGAGGCAAGCAAACGCATAAGGAACGCATTGCGTTACTGGTCAAATCAAGCTTTGATATTGCGTATCAGTGGGATCATTTTATTACGTTACTTAGCGAAGATGACATTGCTGTTTATCATCGGAATGGAAAAGTGACAGGCATCAAATTCAATAACCAGAAATTCAAATTTGCCACACTAGGCATTGATGAAGAGATGCTGAAAGAACTACAACATCGAACCTTAGAAAGCCAAACGAAATTCCAAAGATTGCAGGAAGTTCAGGCAAAAAATCGTAACTTAGAAAGAGAAATTGGTAACGATCGCTTACTGGAACTTGCAAGAATCAGAGAAAAAGAAAAGACAGATGGAAAACCCGATAAATCCAGAGGTTAGTCTTCAAACAAAGTTAGAAAGGTATCGCAGCTTAAAAGCTTCTTTTGAAAACGAAGTTTTGATTTTTAGAGCAAGCAGCACTAGACCTTTTTATGAAGCATTTGGCAGTGATGCCAAACAAATTTCGGATTTACTATCAAAGCCTATGTTTCTAAGAAAACAAGGTTTGTCGCATCACTATCTTTTCTTTGATCAAACGGATATGGAAAAACTCCAATCCATTTCTTTACTTCCTATCCGAACTTTTGACTATCCAAATCAGGTATTTAGTGATGTAGAACAAGCCATTAAGGAGTTTGAAGAGGCAAAGTTTGAAAATAAGTTGAAACAACTGAATAAGGCAAGGCAAAAAGAACAGCAAGGTCGAGAAAGGTAATTCTTTCATTTTATATGCCCAAGCCTTCCAGCCATCGAGTTAGTTTTACTTTGCATACGCCCAGCAATGTAATGAGTAAATTATCCTGCTTAATGCGTTTCATCATTTTCCATCTGCTGTAATAAGGATAAGATTTGAGCAAACACGGCCGTGAATTTCCACTAATAAAAAGCAATTGATCGTTTGGAATACACCTAATTTCATCAGGAGTCAGTAATGGGCGAGCCATTTCTTTTTCCCTACCAACTGTTGTATTTCCAAAGCTTTGTTCTGCATGTAGAATTGTTTTTTGACCCAGCATCGCAGAAAGTTCATTACTTACTTCATGGCTAACACCTGGTAAAATGACCTGATTTGATATACCACCATTCAAAATAGTTAAAGCATCTTCCTTTCCATAGATTTTGAAAAGTTGGCTTAAATCCTGAATAACGATAGATACCGATACTTTTCTCTTTCGAAGCACGGTTATTATATTAGCAAAGGATGGAATTTTACCACTACTGTTGGCAAATTCATCCATAAGCATATAAACCGGTAAATAGGGCTTCCCTTTTTGCGGTAAACTCATAAAAAAGTTGAATAGATCGGTATAGAGTAAGGCAATCAAAAAACTATAATACAACACTTGTTCTTCGGGAACTCTGATAAATAATACTGTTGGCTCTTTTCGCAAGTCCTCAAAAGTAATGGTATCGTCGCTTGTCAATTCAGCTAGCTGTGGGTCAGCAAACTTGTGTAAAGCTGCCTTTACAGTAGCTACAATCCCCCACTTGATTTTGTCTTCTTGTGCCTGAAAGGCCAAATACTCTTTGAGCAGGCTATCAGATTGCGCTTGTAAAATCAATCGAGTTAATTTATCTTCTTCCTTTTCTACTCCAATCATGTTGATAAAACGCCTGATTTCTGAAAGGTTGGCTTCATGAATGGGCGATTCTTTTAAGGCTTGAATAGGGATCGCTAGCAAAGACTGCGCTCCATTATTCCAAAAGGAGGTTCCTGACTCGGTATCGGGAAAGGCAGAACAGATGATAATTTCTGCGATTTTTTTCATCTCACTGACATTACTAGCCCGTGCTAGGGGATTGTATTTGAGCGATGCTGCTACCCTAGATACATCAAAGAGCTTTACGCGCACCTTTGACTTTTTCAAATAAGGGGCTGTTTGGTTGTAAATTTCTGAACTGGGGTCAAATACCACTTTAGATACTCCCTGATTTACAATGACATTAGGCAAAAGAAAGGTGGTGGTTTTTCCACTACCCGATTTGCCAAGTACATACAAGTGCTTGAAGGAGTTAGTCTGATTAATGGCGTGTTTTCCATTAATCAACAGCCCTTGATTGTAACGAGAAAGTAATTGCCATCGTTTTCGTTTAGAAAGATATGTGGCACTTCCAAAAGCTGTTGTGGGTTTTACAAAAAATAGTGTGGATAGTAATTCTAGCAGCCACCAAGACAACCAAAAGGCATGTATTGCTATGCTTTTCAATAGGGTAAATATAAATTCTATACACTGTAGAAATCTATTAATCCATCTTTTAGCAATTATATGAATCATAGCTAGTCTATTTTGGCAATAAAACTAGCATACCATAACTACTTATTGATGCCAATAGACATTCAACGCTATTTCTTAGTCTTTTTTAGTAGCGTTTTTATCCTGTAGTAAGGTGTAGTATTAAGCAATAAAGGTCGTTGATTTCCTGTAATGAAAATGGCCTTGTGATCAGGTAAACAGCGTATTTCATCTGGACGAAGTAACAAACGGCCCATTTCTTTATCATGACTACCTGAATCAGATCGGCTATAGCCTTGCTCAGAATGAGAAATCGTTTTTTCTCCTAATATTCGGGATACTTCCTCACTTGCTTCATGACTAATTCCGGGCAGTATTAATCTACTCGTAATGCCCCCATTCAGGATAGTAGCTGCCCCTTCCTTGCCGTAAAGCTGAACTATTTGATTGAAGTCTTGAACGATAATAGAAATGGAAATCATTCGTTTTCGCGCAGTAGTTACCACATTGGAGAAAGAAGGGAGCATTCCACTATTACCGAACTCATCCATTAAAAGGAAAATAGGCAAGTATGATTCTCCTTTTTGTGGTAGTTTCATGCAATAGTTGAATATATCGTTATAGAGCAAGGAAATTAGGTAACTATAATACCTGATTTGTTCTTCTGGCACACGGATAAAAAGTACACAAGGCCGCTTTCTCATCTCTTCTAAACAAAGATCATCTGTTGCTAATAACTCAGCAATTTCAGGATCAGATACTTTCCCTAAGGCTGTTTTGGCAGTAGATACAATGCCTCCACGTAATTTCTCCTCCTTAGCACTGAATGCGGCATATTCCGAAAACAAATCATCATCGGCACATTGGGCAACTAAACGATCTAACTTTTCATCATTGACACCAATTAGATTTAAAAGCCGTCTTACCTCTGGTAGATTACACTCATGAATTGGTGAGCTTTTTAATACTTTGATCAGTAGGGTAATCAATAGTTTGGCTTCTTGATTCCAAAAGTCTGAATCAGCAGAAGCTTTTGGGAAAGCTGTATCGACTAAAGTCTCTGCAATTTTTTGTACTTCACTGAAAGTTGTCGCTCGGTGTAGAGGATTATATTTCAAAGAACTCTCTACATCAGAAACATCAATCATTTTTATTCGAAACTTTTGCTTGCGTAGATAGCTTGCTGTAAGCTGATAAATCTCGGCACTAGGATCTAAAACAACCATTGAGGCATTTTTGATACTTAACACATTTGGTATGATAAACTTGGTGGTTTTACCACTTCCTGTTGGACCAAGAACTACCAAATGCTTAAAAGAATCATTTAAAGAAAGCGCCTGTTTACCATCTATGACTAAGCCTCTATTTTTGTTAGATAAGAGTTTTTTAGCTTTCTTTTTAGGAAGGTATTGAGCACTCCCAAAATCTTTTGATGGTTTCAAAAAATATTTATCAATGATCCAAGTGGTGACATCATAACCCGCCATAAGTATTTCAAAAGCAAGTTTAAGTAAACCAAAAATGGCTTTAATCAACCATTCAAATAAGGTACTGATGATATTCCACCAAGGGATACTTCCTGTGAATAAACCACTTAAAGCCCAAAACAAGAATAAACCAAACACAAACACATCAGTCCATAACTCTAAAGGAGAGTTGTATCGAATTGGGGTAACTTGAAGTATCATGTTCTTGGTAAAGAATAGAGTTGAATTAAATTGTTAGTCAGTGTAGTAGTTCCATCAACTGAGTCGATTTTGCATGCTTCCGCCCATATTTTCCGAGTAGTAACTCTTTTCGATAAGTATTTATTAATCTGGTTAATAGAAACATTTGAGACAGCTAACCAGTGAAAAAAAGTACTTACGCTTGATTTTGAGAGGAAATGATCATTGATGAGGGTTTGCCTTTTTAAATCTTTCAAAACCGCCATCCTGTAGGACGACTCTTTTTTATTTTTTTCCAAGGCAAGGTAGAAGTGTTCATTCGCGATCATGGCAGCTAGTGGATGAATGCGGCCATTGATTGGCGCAAATTCATTATACGCTTTTAAGCCAACTTCTATTTTACTTCTTGTTGGGTGTAAATAATGAAGCAAGGCATGATAAATCATTTTTCTATTGGTCAGAATTGCGCCTCCTTCGCCTGCATAAAGCGTTTTATTTGCGCCAAAACTTGTCACCCATACATCAGCTAAACTTGAGGCGGGTTTATCTTGACTCAACGCCCCCAAGGATTGTGAAGCATCAGCAATGTATAGCAGCTTGTATTTGCAACAAATTTCTCGAATGGTTTCCATATCATGTGGATAACCGCCAAAATCTACAGCCCAAATGGCAGCAGTATTTTTCGTAATCCGATGATGAATATCTGCAGTATCCATACTCAAATCTGGATTTACTTTAGTAAAAATTAATTGATTTTGCTTCATCAGTAATCCACCTAATGAAGCACCATAATTATAAGGACTGGTAATGATTTCTCTATCTTGAAGTCCTAGCGTGAGTACAAGAGCGGTCAGTGCATTAGTAGCAGAAGAAAAAGTTAGTGCATATTCACATTGATAATAAATCTTGAGTTTCTTTTCTAAGTCATCAATATGATGGTTATTGAATAATAATTGCTCTTGTGAGTGAATATTATCCTCTAAGTTTTGAAGAAATTGCCAAATGTTTTTCCGTAGTTTCAAGTTGTTATAGAAGGCTTCTTTTTTCATTGATCAGATATTTACGTGAGGTTCAAGTACTTGTAATTCTTTTTCAATTTGGTTTAAGAGCAAATTGCCATTGCCGTCAACCATTTTTTGAAGGTATTCAGGGAATTGGTAGTTCTTATTTCCATACCAAGGCAAGAACCGCTTATTGCTGGTTAATTTTAATGCCCACAAGTCGGCATACCTGCTACTTGCAGAATCGCTTTGAATGGCAAGGTTTTCAGCGGCATCTAAGATTAAGTTTGGAGTGATTTTTTGATTACTAAAGCACAAGGCTTCATTGATTGCCATGACAATCTCTCGTGGGCTTGCTCCTTTTCCAAAAAATACTTTTGCAGCTTGTTGTATCGCTTTATCCGAGCGATCTAACACACATGCTTTTTCAATGCTCTTGGCTACTGCATGGATAATTTTTGGATAATCTATCGCCAATGGCATGAGTACAGGAATCGTGATAAATCGCTTTAATAACGCAGAAGACATGCGCCAACCACAATTACTCGTACCAATGAAAAGTTGTTTGCCTTGCCTTGTTCGATCAGAAAGAAAAGTCAACATGCCTGCGATGACTGCTGAGCTTGCTCCTGAATCTAAATTTTGACCTTTTCTCGAAGTAGATAATGCTTCTGTAATTTCATCTGAGAAGGCAATATTCTTGTGGCTATTTAGTATTTGATGCTGTAATCGAACCGCTTGCTCTGTTGCTCCAACAATTCCTTTTTTGGGACTAACTAAAGAATAGAAGGGCAGACCGCTTTCATTAGCAGCAATAAGCGCCATATTGGTTTTACCTGTACCTGGCGCGCCAAGTAATAAGATATTGGCGACTTGATGGAGATTACCCTGTTGTACATTTTTGGCAGCTCTCAGTAAAATATCTAAGGCAACCTGAGTGTTTTGACCAGCAAGCTCAATTCCTTCCACTCTTTTGGTATTTAATACTTCGAGTGTGCCTTCTGAGATTTCAACAATATCTTTCGCTCGTTGATCACTGACGATTTTATAGGTTATGGGACTCGCTGTTCGATGGCTTGCTCGTGCAATTTTTTCTAAACTATGATTTGGCGTATTTGCTGTAAGCGAAGCAAGGATAGGAATCGTTAATCCTTCTTCAAGTACAGCTGCACGATAAGATTTGAATAGTGCTGCTGCAAAATCTAACTTTTGATCTTCATTGGGACAAGCAACGGTCACTTTAGGTAACACTTCAGATACCGTCTGATCAATGCTAGTCCTTCCATTGAAGATAATGTAGTTTTGAGATACTCTTACATCCATGCTATGGGCAAGTTGATGGGCTAGCTCAATTGCAATGAGCTGATTTTCGTTGTGATAGCCGCTTTCCATATGGGGAAGCAGGTGATTGGTATAGTGAAAAAGAAAGAGAATTCGCATGGTTCTACCATCACTCCAATTACTTGGGCGAGTATTTCGACACAACCGAAAAATAGAACGAATAATACCTGCAAATTCGCCCTCATCTACATCCATACCTGAACCACTTTCTAAATTGAATTGCCGTAGTAGATCGTCAATATTCAGTAGATCATCTGCATCTATTTCTGTTCGATCAAAATGAATGCCTGTAGAAAGTGAATACTGCAAAGTCAGCATCCCATATTCTTGTTTCACATATTGCTGTAGAATATCGAGTTCTTTTTGAATAAAGCTGTTTTCATCTAGGGCAAAATCTTGCAAATTCGCATCAGTAAAAATAACACTCTTGCCCTCTATATAGGGAAGAATAAGTTGTTGAGTAACATGCATTGTTGTAAGTAATGAGATGGGCAAGACATACTTGCCTTGCCCTGATGTGAATAAACTATTGATGAATAAAAGTGCCTAATTGATTAGGTGATCTAGGTTGAATATGCTTGGTGGTTTTCTTTGATGTTTGGGACTTCTTTTTAGAACCTGCAACAGGTTTTGTGTTTTTAATCCTACTACTATCCTTCCTTGATTTTCTTTTACATTTTACTCCCAAAACTTCAAGTTTATCCTCAAAGTCATCTAAAATTTGTTGACAGGTTTGATCATAGATACCAATTGTTTCTGATAAGATGGTGTATTTACCATTTTCAATCATAATATCAGAAACGAATAGTTGACCATTCGCTGCTTTGCTGACAATATGCGTATAATTCGAGTGTTTGGATACATCCGTAATAGTGTTAAAACCTACTTGGATACTCGCTTTCTGTACGCTTTGAATCAAAGCTTGCTCAAACAATTGATTATTTGTCGATGCAATCCCTTCTACAAATTGATTTGTTGTGGTTAGGAAGCTATTCAAAGAATTGGCTTCCAAAATTGTTTTGCTGGCGCTCAGGGTTTCTTGGGATTGACTATAAATGGGATATTGATAAGTAATATCAATAAATGTTTGTTTGGCTTTTGTCAAAACATCATGTTCTGATTGTGAATGAGTTGACGCTTCTTGAATGACCTCAATAACGGGCATAAACACTTGGTTAATGCTATTTCCTGATAAAATACCTGTTTGGTTGGCCTCAACAGGAAGCATTAAGCCTTGATTTACAATTTCAGTTTTGAGATCTTGGAGTTGTTCTACTAAGGGAATAGCAGTATCATCTACACGTTGAACAATAGTAGTTACTTCTTCCGCTACGGAAGTTTCTTGAACAGCACTCATAAGAATTTGTTTTTAAAAGATTTTCGTTAAAAAAATTACTAACGTACATTGGTTATACAATCAGTCCTTTTGCCCGGTCTGAATAACTCATGTCTTGGTTGGTATCATCACCATTTCCTAAAGCTTGATTGGTGGCATTGGTTTGCTGATTTGCTCCTGCAAACATATCTCTACCAAATACTTCATTGATGATGGCAGTTTCTCTTGCCGTAAATTGTGGGACAAAAGGAATGTAGCGAAACCCGATACGATCTCCTTCTGGAAATTCCGCTAGGTATTCTAGGTTAACAGAACCATCATTCAAATTAGGAGAAAATGTAAAAACATGATATTGCATTTGAGCAATTAAATCTTGAACAGCATCCGAAATTTGTTGTTCTATCTCCCAAATATTTTGAGGTCTTTTCTTTCGCTGCATTTGATTGCGAATGAGATTGAAAACTGCGATAAAAGGAAAAAACAACCCATCGAATAAATGTCCTTTGATCGCTGACCAAATCAAGGTAAAATGAGTTACGACAAAGAGTAATGACATGCCAAGAGTCGGTAAAATATAAATCAGAGTATTATTCAATCCATATGCCATCATTTTAGCCAAAAGAAATAAGGCAGGTATGATGAGAAATGAGAGTTTTAATAGCGTTATCCAAGGTGATTTTTTCTTTTTATATCTTCCTAATCTATTGGAAACCGTATTTTGCTGAATCAAGAACAGTAAAATAATTTCCACAGCTAAGGTGATAAAAGCCAGCCGATAGGGATTATCTCCCACACCAAAATGAGTACTTACATCAGAACTAAAACTTAGATCAAGATAAAACGCTGCATATACCAAACAATATGAAAAAATAGAGTTCATAATGGTTCTTGGGCTCACTTTAATCGGATGATTCTGAGGAGGTGTATACACGCTATTTTCATTGGATTCTCTTAATTCTGCGAAACGAAGACATAAAGCTTTTATGAGATGTAATAGCTCCCAAAGCTTTTTCAATGATGCTTCCTGAGCATCTATTGGGGATACTCCTATGATAATCATGATCGCACAAGGCTTTGAATGAGCGAATTAAAACTCGGATAACAACTAGCTTTTTGTAGCAATTGGGGATTAGCTTTTTGACTAGCATACACCATCATTAGATCTCCTGAAATTGAAGGCATGGGTTTAAACACATCATCAATTCCATCACTAATCAAGACGGTAAGTTTGTCCATTTGAGCATTGATGGCATGATGCCGATTAGCTTGGGTTAAACTTCCCATGATATCACTCAGTTTAGCATTACGTTCTTGTTGCCAAAAAAAGGCCAACTGCTTTTTAAAACCTTGAAGTCGTAGTTGGATTTCGCGTTCTCTTTTATCTTTCAGGTAATGATAAGTTGCCAATTGATCTTTGTAGACCTTCATGACTTCATAGTAATCGAAGCTATTTACACCTTCTCGAATTGGTTCAATTGGTTTTTGAGGAAATGGCTCAATAAAGATTTCAAGAAAAGGTTTTTCGCCATTTTCTTCAACTTCACCCACTGCAAACATTCCTCCTCTTGGGATAAAGTATTCATCCAAAAGGTAGTTGATTTGTTCTAATGGTGGCTGGGAATATTCGTTTTCTGTACTCTGGCTAAAATCACAAATAAGGGTAAACGAAACTGGTTTTAGTACATTGGATTGCGCTTCACTAGGGGAATCATGCACAAGTTTTTTCTCGATGTCTTCAGGTTTACAACAAGGCTCTTGGCTACAAGAGATTAGTGCGACTAGAAAATAAAGGAGATAAAGAATAGCCAGAAATCTAAAAATAAACTTCCAAAGTTTAGGCATAATAAAATATGATTTAAGTGAAAAAATAAATTACAGATTGGTGTAAGCACCCTTTAGTTGAAGGAATCTTTATAGGCATCCCATATGTTCCAACACTGACGTTCAGAAAAATTAAATTGGGCTGCAATATCCTTGATGGTAGGAGTGATTTTCATGTTCTTTTCTAGCATTTCTTCAATCATGCTGATGACAACAAATCGTTTGATTGTTTTGTCAGAAATGAAAT
>JBMYQA010000199.1:0-11351 GCA_049600855.1 Flammeovirgaceae bacterium
ATTTCTCGCTGAAACGCCACATAAACTTCATCAAAATCTTCGCCTAATCGATGTTCCAACCATCTCTCTACAGCAGCTTTACTAAGTGTATCGCCTGTATCTTGTGTGGATATGCGATAAGGAAATAAAAGCGTATTAAACTCACTTCGATTTTCCTCATCAATAATAAAAGTAGTTGCAATGGGTATTGCTGTATGTTTCCGTAGTATTATTGTTTCCATAGTTGCAGTGGTTTTGAAGTGGCTAAGCTTCAAAACTTAGCCACCTAGTTTTAGTTAATTTAGTGCCAAGAGTGCAGGGTAAAGTTGCCCGAAACGGCGAATGCTTCCACATGCAGTTATCCATTACCCTAATGGTTGCCATCTCTAGCCTCCATCCCTACACTTTGTGTTATGTCTTTATGGGAGTGGTTAAATCCCATTTTAATGCTGTTCGTATACACTTTCAATTAATCATCGCACATTCGGACGATTTTTGGTAAAAATGTACCGACTACCTCTACTAATTCTCGTTGTGATCTCATCACCTGATGGATGTCTTTGTAAACCATGGGTGCTTCATCTAAGCCTCCTCCCAATAATTGGACTCCATGTTCTTTTAGGTAGTCTTTGACGTATTTTTTGTGAAGTGATTGTTTTGCCTTCATTCGTGACATCACTCTCCCAGCTCCGTGCGATGCAGAAGCGAATGATTCGCTTTCGCCAGTTCCACGCACGATGAATCCGGGAGCTGTCATAGTACCTGGAATCACACCAAGCACACCTTTACCAGCAGGTGTTGCTCCTTTTCGGTGTACAATCACCTCTTTTCCATCGGGCAATTGTTCTCTCCAAGCAAAATTGTGGTGGTTTTCCACCATAGCTAGGTGCTTCTCACCTAGCGCTTTTGATATTCGCTCGTGTATTTGATGATGACAAGCTGAGGCATAATCCCCTGCCAAGTTCATGGCCAACCAGTACTCTTGTCCTGCTTCAGTATCTAAATCAAGCCAAGCCAAGCTCTTTGCCCCCTTTGGCAATTTGCATTGCGACATTGCTAATTGTGTATAGTGCTGTGCAATAAATGCCCCTAAGCCTCTTGACCCTGAGTGAGATAGTACCGCCATATAGTGGCCTGTTGGCAAACTAAACTCATTGTCTTCATCTAAAATCTCCGTTGTGCCAAATTCTACAAAATGATTTCCTCCGCCTGAGGTTCCAATCTGTTTGAACGCTTTCAGTTGCATGTTTTTCAATAAAGGAATTTCCTTAAACTCCTTCCGCTCCAACACGTCATGATCTTTGGGCGCATCAAATGTTGCTTTACCAAAGCGAGTATTCTCCATCAGAATTTTCTTCAACTTATCGCGATGCCTTGGAATATAATTTGAAGGCATGTCGTATAAAGTCAAACACATTCTGCAACCAATGTCAACCCCTACCCCATAAGGAATGACTGCATTTTCCGTAGCCAGCACCCCACCTATAGGCAACCCATAACCTTGATGTGCATCGGCCATCAAAGCTCCTCCTACAGTAATGGGTAATTTCATTGCCGTCTGCATCTGAAATTTTGCCTGCTCCTCAATCCCTTCCTCTCCATAAATCTTGTAGTTTTTAGGTTCCACCAAAGGAGTCAAATCGACTTCCTTTGGTGGTATCAGTTCTTGTGCGATTTTTCCTAAAATTTGATCATCTTCGTAGTTTTCTGGTTTTGCTAGTAATTGTGCTAATAAGTTTAGCTTAAATTCTTTTGATTGTTTTTTGTAGTTTCTGCCCATAACCCCTAAGGCTATGCTGATGACTTTATGTGATGGAAAGCCTAACTTTTGCAGGTCTTTCCCTCTCAGTTTTGATGTTGCCATATCTGTATAAAATCTTGTTTATCCACTTTCAATAGATTCACACGGTCAATAACTCTTTATCTAAATACTCCCGAATACGCTGAGCAAAAAACTGGTTCTTGCTATAGGTACTTGTAAACGTTCGTACAATAGCCATCACAAGTAGTATTAATACAAACGCAGCTATTATCGTTAAGAACTTCGGAGCACCCTGAATTCCGTGTGCGGTTACTTGAATTAAGAAAGCAATGAGTAAGGCTAACGGCCAAAAAGCTTTCTTTTTAATTAAGGGAACCACCTGAAAACCTTCTTTGGTTACCAATACAGCCACTTTCCCTCCTGCTCGCTTCTCAACTAGAATCACTTTTCCATCTTTGCTTAGTGTGCATTTCTTAGGAAACTCTTTATCTAATCGCTGTTTCACGATATTTCGCAAGTGCTTGTCTTCAAAGTTACGTACTTCCATGGCTTCCAACTTTTAGGGTTTCCAGACTCCATATTTAGGTTTATTCATAAGAGTTATCCAATTATAAAATTGTACTCTTAAAACATTACCCTTTTACGTTTTAGGATATAAGCATCCACCCCCACTTCAAAAAGTACTATTTTTGAAGTGGCCACCTACGGTATTTACCAGAACATGATCTCCGAGAAACACTCGGGGTGAGCTATTGAAAGGAAAGTACAGTTACAAAAAAACCCGAACCTTTTTCATTGGCTCGGGTTTTTCCTGAATTCTATTGATTGACTATGAATGCCAATGTATAGGAATGGATAAATCCGAGCCTAGCTTTCCCAAGTTTGTTTCAAAGCGTTCGCAAACGGGTAAAACCGCCACTTTTGCTGAAATTTGTTGAATATTTACTCTTTGATTTAGCATAGACTTTAAAAATAAAGCCCCATACTTTTGGAGTTGGGGCTCGTTGTATGACCAAAAGCTTTATCTATATTGCATCCATACAATCCACCCAACTCATTTTATCACCAAAGTTTTTCCCTTCAGTGCCGAGTAGTATAGAACGATATGTAATTTGATGCATTAACACGATTTCTCTGTTTTTATTTACTTTGCAATTGTAATTATTCCAATGATTAATTCCAAACATTAAAATGATTTTTCTTGTATTTTTTTCAGAAGTTGGAATCAATCTAAATAAATCACTTATTAAAAATGACCTTGAATATTAGCTTAATTTAAGAGCAAACATAAAACGAACCTAGCTAATTTCCCATTTTTTAAACGATCAACTGGTAGGTAAGCCCCTGTTCTACCTCTAACAAGATATGCTTATGGCTTAAGAATTTTACTCAGAATTTTACTAGTAATCAAATAAGTAGGCTTAATCCCTTCCATGCCTAAACTACCTGATGCCAAGGTGCTGCCTGTTTCTAAAGGATTATCAGAAGCATAATAGGCATAACGCAATTTAATTGACCCTTTAATACTTTTTCGAATCATCGTAGCAGATTGAATGGCTTTTTGGTAATGTGCTCCTTCCATTTCCAACCCGATGGCATTCCAAGTAGAGGTTTTGAAATGATACAGTACATCTCGATTTTGTAAAGAGGTTCCCAATACTGTAACCATAGGCCCTTCAAATACATTCAAACCAAAACCTTTAAAATCTTTCTTCTTAAAATCATTTTGAATAGGGTAGTTATCCGCAGTCCCTTCAAATACATGAGCGGTTGGAACCATAATATCTCCTTTTCCACCTTCCAAAATACCTGCTTTACCCATGATAGAAATTGACTCTACATTTAAAGCAATTTGCTTTGCTCCCACCTCATTAGGTTTCAACAACTCGTCCATGCACTCAAATGCTTGTTCACCAAAAGCATAATCCATCACCAAAAGCAGCGGCATTTCCTCTTTAGTATACGTTCCTTGCAATTCATCTGGCAACTTATCGAAATTAACCTTTGCCAAATCAAATACCTGAACTGCCAAGTTAGTTCCAGAATGATCTAGCACCTCATACATGCCGTTGGCAAGGGCATGTTCTTTAATCGCTTCACGAGCTGAGATGTTCTCTTCTCGACTGACATGTATCGCCAATTCTTCTAGCGTTGAAAAATGCTGATCGGGCAAAGCATCAAAGCCATAAATGGCATTCATAAAACTATGTAGATTGGCACTAATGATATGGATGGGCCGTTTTTCCCACCCTTTATGCATTAAAAAGGTCGTAATTCGGTTATCCCATCGCTCACCATAAATGTGGTGCCCCACGACTTCACGCAACTTGGCCGTAAACGAGATTTCCTTATCGCGCTCTTCTTTCCACTCCTCAATGGCGGTTTTCCCAAGCCAATAGGCAATGTGATAGAGGCTATTTTGATCCTTGCTTTTTCGAAACTTCCGTAAAGCCGATTGCGTTTCATGAATGGTACGTCCTAACACATTACTCAAGTAGACTACTGCTTTTTTCTCATCGAACGGTTTATTTTGTCGCTCCAGTTGGACAATTTCTTCCAAACGCATCCAATCATCTGTGAGCTTTTTTTCTTTTGGATCGAGTGCATGATTTTTAATTTTCTCCGCCTCAATGTACAAGAAAGTTAAGTGGGTAAGGATGTCGTAAATATCACTACGTCCCCTAGTCATTTCAATGTACATGCGATCATTATCGATTCGAAAGCAATTTCTTCTCCGCTTAGGCGGAATGATCGTTGGATGCCCTACTTCTGAAAACCCTTCTCTAGCCACTAATTTAATGAATTGGCACTCTTCAATTCCTTGGGGCAATCGCTCCATGACATAGAGTAAGCCATTCAATTCTACTTTTTCACGATCATTAATGGTTCCATATATTTCAGGACTTAATTCTAGCAATGCATTTCGCAATGAACGCCCCGACACGCCCATGGGTTTATAACTTCCCCGTATAAACAAATGGCGCATGGTAATGTATAAACGTTCAATGGCTGCCCTAGACTCCCTTGCTCGTTTTTTATCTGACATATTCAATAGGATGTTGATTTAAGTACTGGTTATTTGATTGCAGGAATTAAACACAACACATTCAATCTATTTGTATTCAAAACCTTGCTTTAGCTCCATTCAGCTAAGATGGGATTTAATTATGGGAAAGTGAAAGGAATGGATATTTTTGATTGTGTTCTCTCCCAAACTGAATCAACTCGTTACAATTATTTAGTTCTATTTCTTTTGTCAGTACTTTATCCTATTAGGTAATAATTAATCTAACCCCAGTTGCCATATTAGCTTTCAACTTTTGTATACTGCTTCACTGAATTTTTTGAAAACTTTCGAGGTGGATTAACTTGCCAGATTGTTCCAAAACCTAAGCTTGCATGTCTTCCCAAACCAATGTCATTGGGTAAAAAAACATTGGTTTTAAATGTTAAGTTAAACACTTGTTTCTTCACGCGTTTAATAGGCACAAAATAGTGTTTTCCTAAATCAACAACCTTACATTCTATCCGATCTGGCACTTGCCAGTTTATCCCTTTTGCCATACTAATGATATTACCAGCCAAAATTTGTTCAAGCATGGTAATTCGCTCAGCAAGATTATCTAAGTTTTCGTACCTTTTCTTCGCTTCATCATTGAGGGCAACCCAATAGCGAATGCGATAGGTACGCATATTTTCTAACATTTGCAACCGCAATTCTTTCATCTCCAGTTTAGCTATGCGCAACTGCATGGTTTCCCCTGCTAAGTTGATTGTCCAATCTTCCTGCTGAAAAAATTTATGAATTTCTTCCACACCTTCACCTACACAAACCAACGCAGGTTTTTGGTGTAAATGTTTATATTGAATGAGGGGATACCCATAACGAAACTTTTTATCTCCCAAATGATTATGGAAAAGTAAAGAGTTTTCTCTACCAATCAGGTTTACAATAGCTCCCCGAAAAGCTGAGATTTGCTTAGGAGAAATTGGAGCATCAAAAGAAACGATGAGGCGTTTAAGTGTATGGGGCGTTGGGGCGATGTAGTTCATGGATTATTTATTTTATTCTGAGATCATGTAAATATTGATTAGGATTAAATGTTTCCATCTTTAATAGCGTAAATATGTAATGTTTTTATTTAATTGGTAAGTTGAATCACCTTCTTAAGGTTATCACCACCTTCCAAAACTTTAATGTATTGCTGATTATCAAAGTGATAAATGTGTGGCCGATACAGGCTACCTAGCACACATCCTATACCCATTGCCAAACTAGCTGGAGCAGATATAAACACATGAAGAAACTTAGGAGCCGCTTGTTCATAAATTTGCTGTACGCAATTATACACCTCAGTTACAATAGCTTCCCAATCCTCTTTGTAAGGTGCTAAACGACCTTGACTAAGCATTTCAAGATGACATAATGAAATTCGCTTCCCCTCATTTCTTTCACTTTCAATATATTGAAGTACATGTTGTTTAGATGGTCTAGTAATTGAAATAACTAGGGCTACCTCTCGCTCAAACTCCTCATAAGTCATTTTCATTTTCTTGCCCTTCAAAACCCTAAATTCATCTGATGGTGTACCAACAACTGGTTCTGGAATAGCTACTGGCACAGTATTCATGGCCTCAACATCTTCAAGCATACGGTCAACTAGTTCAAGAACTTTGGAGGATACCTCTCCTTTGACCCTTCTAAACTCAGTTCTAGTAATTTTATAACCTAGATATTCACGATGGCTATCATAATAATCTCCTGAAATTGTGGTTAATTCATTCCGATACTTTGCATTTGGAATGTTTTCTTTTAATGCTTCAATTGCTTCTTTTACATGTGCATTTGCTATTAATTCTGCCACTGATTCTTTAATATTCATCCTATTTTCATTTTTATAAATCCTAAAGGCTTATTTTGATGAGTCAACTTTCGTGTTTTCGGATAAGGTACATCATCCTCATAATCTTTCTTTCTCAACCCCTCTTTCAAATCAAACCAAGTGTCATCATCTAATGTAGTGGATTCTCTTGCCCATGCTCCTGTAATGAAACTCCACCCTACTCCACCGCCAACTCGAAGTACACATTCGCCTTTTTCACAATGTTTTGCTATACGTTCTAATTCATCTAAATAATCTTGAATAAAGTCAGGCGCATAACCTTGTCGCTCCCAAAAATCGAGTTCATACTCTAACAGTTCGCGTGTGCCTTGGTTAATCATTTCACACAGCTTTTGCGGGTTCATCAATTCCGTGTACTTTACATTGCCCTGAGTTGCTAAATATTTCGATAGGTGGTTAGGGATAGCTAAAGTACCTTTTCCTATCTGGCCTTCCGTTATGCATTCGATATACGTATGTTGGCCTTTCTTCCAATTCCAATTTCCGTTTCGATAGCGATTGGCAATTTGCATTTTATGGCATGAAGTCTCCTGAAAATACACATCACTAAATCGCAACAAACGAAATGGATCTGTACGCGGATCTTTTCCAATATAATTTTGTTGTACTTGTTGATCTGAAAATGAAAACCCTTTACGACTACTATCTCGACCGAGATGATCGCGCTTAGCAGTAAAGTTCGGTTGCTTTAAAATCTGATTTCTTAAAAAAGCTGTCCGAATCGCTCCTTTTAGCGATGAACTAGGGATCATCACTTCATGCTGTCCACTACTAATCATCGGTCGAATTTCATGGATATCTGCCCCTCGAAACTGAAAGGTTTGAAATGCCACATCCTTCAGGTTTAAATTCCGTTGTTTGATGAGGTAATGGTTAAAGTTCTCCAAATTTCCACTGCCAATATCACTAACCAACTTATCAATATCCCTAGCTTGTAAGTCAAACTTCTTGAATACATCATCCAGCTTAACTACATAAATATGCTCTTGATCTTGAAAGAAATCAATATTCTTTTGCCAAAAATATTCTTGGCTCACCCCTATGTGTACTGGGCTGAGTATTGTTAGTTGAACTTCACTACTCATAATCAACTGGCATTAAGGTTAATAGGCAGAAATATAGGTGTACCATCTCTCCAAATGGCATGATGCTGATCTTCTTTGAGGATATCTGGTTTTAAATCCACCACTTTTCCCTGATAATTGTGCTTCGGGAAAACAGATCCTTCTGCAAACATGTAAATCGACTTTTTGCGTAAACTCATGTGATGCTCATTCAGCGGACTAGCAATCCAACCACCGCGTTTAATGAGTTTGTAATAGCTTGCATTTAGTGGAGGAAGGTCTTGCTGATTTTTTGGGCAAAATAAGGATAAAGCCATTTGTTCCTTCCCATCCTCAGGTAGTGAAAGCGATAAGGTATCAAACTGATACGTAAACCCTCCTTGACCAACACTTCGATCTGTACCTAAACCGTTTTCACTTAATAATTTTAATCCAGCTTTCACATAAGGCTTCAACACTTCATTGTTCACGGTAAAAATGAAATATAAACCTGCTCCTTCCTGAAAATAGAGTTTATCCATATAGAATGGCGTTGCATCATTAGTCAACATGCGAGGGATGGCGACACGCTGCAATACTTCATTTTTAAATAGTGATTTTGGCACGGAAGTATCTCCATAAAAAATAGCGTTTTTATGATGTTTCTTTGGATCAAAGTAGCATTTTTCGCCCTGAGCTATTTTTTGAAACTCAGCGGTGGTGAGATAGGCAATTTTTTTAACTTGCTTCCGATCTTCCTCTTTTACACCCATGAATAAATCAGCATCCTTCATGGGCTTTGGTAAAAATAAGGTACTTTGGTAATAAGGAAATGCCGAAGATACCTGAAAAGCGGCAAACAGTTCCGTATCCGTATAGACTTCACCATTCACAGTCACCTGATTTCCAAACAGCTGCATCATACAGGCAAAAATAGCAGACTTAATCGTATCTGAATGAATCACCGTTTCAGAGCTATCAAAATTATCCTTGCCTTTTGATAAATGCAAAGGCTCAGAGAATGAGAGTTTCACAATTTCTTTTTGCATAATCAGCTAGAATTAAGAAACGAGTTTGGCAGATTGAAAGTCTTCAGGGATTGGTAGTGTAACCTCAGCACCATCTCCAACATAAAATGTAGTATTTCTTTCTTTCACACTATCTAATACTACCATTACTTGTCCATTTCCCCTACTCCCAGCCCCTCCTAAATAATCATCCTCCACTAATCGCAGTGCATTGTAAATGTGTTTTAAAAAACTAGCTCCATTTTTATCGTTGTCAAAAACATTCAGCACTAAGCTTAACTTAAATCGCGCACCTTTTGGTACACGTTCAAAAAATCGAGGATTCGCTTCTGCTGTAATGCGATCAATACTATTTTCTGCTTTCACTTCAGAGTAAGGCAATTCAGTCCCTTTAATGTCTTCTGGATTCATTAATTCTGCATCTCTTACAATCAGTCGAGAAGGTTGCTGCGATTCTTTGTTATTGTCATCGTGCTTAATGTATCCAAAAATCTGCGCTGCTAAGGCATCTGTTTTGTGTGTTGGGCCATAGGTTCCCCTTCTATCATCTTCACTAATCGTCCCATTCACTAATTCAAATAAGGAACGCATTTTTCCTTTTAATGTACTTCCTGGAATATAGGGTAAATTAGTCACCGGATTTCGAACCACCTGCTTATCTGTTCCTCCAATTTCTAATGCCGAATTACTTCCTCCGACCATGATGCCACTTTTAGCAATAATCTGGCCTTCGATCATGATTTTTTTTATGAGTTGGGGCATAGCTTCGTTGTTTTTAAATTGATTATTCTTTTCCTCCATACACTTTATGGTAAGCCACAATTCCTTCTACAAACTTGGCAAAGTTGTCTAAGTGCTTTCTCTCCTGTACTTCATTGTGCGCCTTTTCAAGTACCGTTTTGAAATCTTTGATTCTTGATTTTTGTTTTTTAGCTAGCACTCTAGCTGCATTGTAGGCGATTTTTGGGCGTAGTAAATAGAAATCCGTATCCCAGTTCGGATTTTCTTCTCCCGATGCAATGCGCTTGATTTCGCCAAACACATTTCGAATTTGCGATACCGTTACTGCCGCATACCCTGGATAACGATCAGATACTGATTTCTTGTCGCACAGGTAGAATCCAAAGTTTTCCAGATAGTTTATTCCTGCTTTATCGATTTTTTGAGTGATCCATTTTGCTTGGAACTCTCGAACAGGATCAAAGTTTTCTTTGATTACTTTCATCGTCAATTAAATTTTTGATCTATGAGTTTAGAGACTGTTTTGAAATTAGTCGTTGTTTACCTTGTCGTTCTTCGTTCTAATTCTGCCCAACGTATAGCCAGACTGAGTAGCTCAAAATATTCATAAGCAGTATTCCACGATTTTCGAGCTGGGTCTTTGCCTATGAAAATGTTATTTTTAATCTTCTTTAAGAATGTACAAAATGCTTGGTCTTTCTTGTAACGCTCTGCTGCCCTAGTGATGTGATAAGCCAATTGCCAACGCCAAGCCAAATCACCTTGTTGATTGTTTTCTAGCTCCACTGCTCCTTCTTGATGAGCTACTGCACTTTTCACATAATAGGATTGAATCTTACCAAGTGGGCCAATCACTGCTTTATTTAAAGCTAAAATTTCCTCTTTTAGCGCCTTCACAATGGGGTATTCATGCTCCCAATGTAACGGTTTCCCAAATAGCGTAATTGAATTTTTCTTCCATATTTCATCCCCATAATCATGTGATTTAGCTGCTTTTTCTGCTTCTCCTGACATATCAGCGGCCTTGGCAATTGGAAACTTGGGCGTTACGATGGCTAAACCTCCCGAAATTCCCAATTTTGTATTTCCACAAGACCAAGTTCGAAATGCTTGTTGAATCTTCTCGGCAAAAGAAATCAGTAAATCCCAGCGGCCTACGATAAATAAGTCATCACCACCCGCATATATGATTTGGGAATACTTATACAATTGTTCATCTTCTTCCCAGATTTTATTGAGGTATCCTTTAAAAAAGAAATCCAGACTATGGCTTAATGTGGCATATCTTGAAAGTGTGCGTTTGTTTTGGGCAAATTGTCCTTGGCTAAATACAGCGCCTAATCCATCTACATCCATTCGTAGTACTCCTAACCGTGTAAATGCCAAAGCGTGAAATGATTCCGCATAAGATCGACTGTCATCCTTTTGCCCAGCCATTTCGGAAAATGTTTTAGCCATTTCTAGCACTTTCCCATTTGACTTCTGAATAGCGATGGTTGGGGTTTCGTTTCCACCATAAAAAGAGGTACTTGTACCCAATTTTGCCTGCACATTTGGCGAAAATTGATTAATACATCTTAATTCTATCTGATTAGAATAGGTAGAGAGATCCTTTAAGTCTTTTTGTGCTAAAATATGATAATAAATCCCTAACGAACAAGGATTATACCCTCTCTTGGTCTTAGTTGGTTCAGGGGAGATTGCCAAATAGTGTAAATGTGTTAACTCACTTCCAAGATCTATTAAATCTTTAGATACTGCTCCAATCAACTTTCTAGATTCTCCTCCAGTTTCTTGTACAGCTTCTGCCGAAAGTTTTCTTACCTTTCCATCATCTGGTATTTCAAAAATAGGTTGGGAAAGATCAAGTTCTTCATTGCTCATACTATCTCGC
>JBMYQA010000200.1:0-11072 GCA_049600855.1 Flammeovirgaceae bacterium
TCTGCACTTTTTGATGATTCAACAACCGAAAAAATCTAGTGATTTTTCCTATAACGAACCATTCGTGATAAACACTAATATTGAAATAAATATTAATCCTGCCTAAAATAATTTTTTTTGACGTAAGTTCAGGTTTTTATAATTCCAAAAACTTATTTTAGACAAGCTCGATTATTGCATAAGATCAATTAATAACTAGCTATTTTAATTTTATAACTATGGAATTCGTTAACCCAAGCTTTCACTTAACAGCAGATAATTTAGAAGAATATCACGAAAAGGGATTTACTAAGTTAACCGGCTTTTTTAGTCAGGAGCTCATTCAGCATATGTATGAAATTGCTTCTAAGCAAATAGAGTATCCTAAGGATGATTTTTATAAAGGGAGACTTTCAGGATTACAATTTAATATGTCGAATCATACAGTTTATGATTTACTACAAGATGCTGCATTTAGCAAAACCATGAAAGCATTGACGGAGAAGAAGTTGTTTTTTGTACATGATATTGGTTTTAAAATAGCTAAAAATACTGACTCTGGCTTAGGATGGCATGTTGGGGTACAAAGCTTTGGCTATCAAAGGGCAACAGATTATGGTTGTTCGTTGTGGGTTCCTTTAATTCCCATAGACAATAGTAAACAAAAGGGAGGCATCGCTTTTATTTCGGAAAAAATGGTGTCTGGTGAGTTTATTTTTAAATACTTGAGAAATGCAGCAGTCAGTACGTTAAAAAAATCAATTCAAGAGAATGAACCAATTCCACACGAGCGATTTAAAAATATAGAAAATATATTAAACACTCCGGAGATGCTCGAAATCTTAAACTACCATCAAGAGACATTTGATTGCAATCTGGGGGATGTGATCATTTTTAATAAACAGGTCATACACAAGAGTATTAAACTCGGTGATGGCCCAATTGATTTCAGGTATGCCTATGTTTTACGTTTCATTGACTTTGACGCAACCTACGATTCGCATCGAGTTGAAAACCTAGAAACTACCCGTAATTATTATGGCAACAACCCAGATAAATATTTTTATAATCGACTGAATCTCCAAGAAGGTGATCGGATTAGGGAAAGTCATTTCTTTGAAGATGTTGATAATCGAACAGTGTATTGTTAAAGTTCCTTACGAAAGCCTTTTGTTGAACATATGAAGTTGATTTATACACTAGTTGATGGTGCGTTTGTCGCGCTTTCTGAATTTGCAATTCCTTCACAGGCTTGGAAAACGTTATCTGACGAGATTGCTCAAGAGTTTTTTTTAGATGATGTATCGGCAGATGAATTGGTGTACATGCACGAAAACGGGCAATCTGTCATTTTTGTAGAGGTTGAATCACAAACGATTGTAGCTCACTTTGGATCTAAAAGGATTTTTTCAGCGCAAGCCATTCAGTGGTTGATACAAAATAAAAGCGATGTAGATTTCTCCATTTTACGAAAGATGTTTACCGCTAAAACTTTATGGATTGCACCTCAGTATAGAAAAAAAGGCATTAGCTTTTTTATGCGTCAGCAACTTTTGGCGATGCATATTGAAGCAAATAATTTATTGATTGGGCAAGGTGCTTCTTGGTTTAGTATTAAGCACTTTTTAGATTTAGACTGCGTTTTTCCCAACTGGAATAGCTTAACTGCCCTCCATGCCTTGTTTTGGTTTGATCTTTCTGATTTTAAAAATGAAGCTCTACTCCAAAAAAATGGGGTGATCGTCCGAAATAAAATCCTGTTTGCGCCTGCAATAAAAGAATCTGCTCAAATCCCTTTAAAAGATCACTGGGGAAACCACTGTTATTTGTGGATATCGGATTTAGCGCTTGCTGAAAAAATAGATGCATTTTTAAAGAAGGCTTTTGGTACGCTAGCCCATTGGAAAGAAAGCATTGTCCTTTTAAATGAATATCTCTTGAACTCGGAAGAAATTATGACTGGAAATGTATATAGCAAGGAGGTGCAGAACTCACCAACGAACTAAGCACATGTTTGAATAAGTCTGTTTGAAGTTGGTAATGAAGATAAAGACCATACTACTGTACAAAAACAAAAAAGTAAATCGCGCAAGTCTCCAGATTTGTGTGAAACCGATGATAAAACGGTTCTAGGGTAGCGTCTCTGACTCGGTTTACTTACTTCCCAAAAATCTAGTGAATGTAAAAATATACAGTAGTATGGACAAAGACTACGCTACCGATGGTTTAACAATTAAATCTGCTATTCAAAGCTTTGAAACTTTGACTAGCATAAAAATACCTCAACTCCACAATAGTTTAATCTGTCCATACATTTGACTTAGATCAGGCGTTCTTCTACATTTTCAAAATAGTCACTTTCTCTAATTAAATCGCCATCTTTCAAATTGAGCTTATGATAAAAATAGCGATCAGGGCTGTTGCCATGATGTATTCGCGTTGCTTCAATATTATCTACCCGAGCTTGATCATATTTTGATTCACTATCAATGAATCGCATCACATAAGCTAGCCTATGCTCCATAGGCCCATCCTCCATTTTTATACTACGGTGAATGACCATTTTATTGAACAAAAAGGCATCGCCAAGATTAAAGTCATCTGCTTCTATGTGGTATCCTAAAATTTCCTCTATAACAGGAGTATTTAATATATTTTCGAATTTATAGAGCTGTTCAGAGGAAATTGGTTGACCTTGCGTAATCGATTTATTTAGGGAGCTGACAACGGCATTTCTCATTTGCTTGAAAATAAATTCTCCTGAAAGAATATTTTCAGGAATGTATGCCATCCCTCCCTTTTGTTTGCTGTTGTCGATGGGAATTAGCGGTGTCCACATGGTACAGCCATAGTCCTCTATGCGTTGATAACCAAAGCTTTGTTCTCCTACATGCCATCCCAAACCTGAGCTCTTCGTTTTTTCAATTTTAAAGGCAATGTCATGGGTAAATAAAAGTTGCGTTTTAGTTAACACACGCATGATCTTTTTAAAGATTGGATGATTGAATAAGTCAACCAGCATGTTATTTTCCAGATCATACTTAATGCCTGCTAATCTGTTCGCAACGTGTTTTTCAGAAGGAACGATTTGTGCCGTTGCACATTCTAGTAAATACTGCATGCATTCTTCTGTAAACAAGCCAGCTAGTTTTACATATCCTTTGGTATGATAACTCTTAATGGCCTCTTCTGATAGTTGAAAATCTTTATTTATCAATTCCATTTTAAAACAACTTTAACTTTATCAATCATTCTAATGACTACTATGATACGCGATTACAATGGAAAAGTCAACGATTTAATTATAATCGCCAATCCATTGGAGTAGCGAGCGGGGGTTTTAATTAGGTAATCATTGTTGGAACTGCTTCATAAATATACACATTTCGCTGAGGCATGGTGAGTATATCAATTTTTTGAAACCCCAAAGACTCCAATGTGCGCTGACTGCCTACATTTTTCTCATGAATCGTAAATAGCACTTTTTCAGTCAGTTGCTCATCAAACGCAAAACGTACAAATCGTATCGTGGCTTCCGTAGAATATCCTTGCCGTCTGTACGATTTCTTGATTACACACATCATTTCAGGGTAACGCGTTCCTTTATATTCCATGTACTTGAAACCAGCCAAGCCAATCAGCACCCCATCTTCTTTACGAACCATAGCGAGTTGTCCAAAATGCTGCTGCTCATAGCGCGTCAACTGTTTGCGAATCCATCGTTTTGCCATAAAGAGCTTATCCTTTTCAATACTAGGTAACTCGAAGTAGGCTAAAGAGTCATGATCTTCAAAAAAATGCTGCCAACTTTCTGCATCATCTAAAGAGAGGCTTCTATACAATAAGCGTTCTGATTCAAATCCTTGGTAATAATTACTGATATTGCTCATTTGATATTAGTTACATAGCGATTTCCCAATCATCATTTTGCAAAAACATCCCTTGTGTTCAATGGTCTTGGCTTGTAATCCATGTGATTAGCATAGGCTTAATGGTCTGCTTTCTGTGAAACTCATTGAAAGTCCCTGATTTAAGTGAGTGTTCTTACCTTTTGCTCCATTGTTGAGGTAATCTTCTCGCCATGCAATATTAAAACTTTGGAAAAAATGACCAAAATTAATTCAAGCTTACGAGTCATTCCCTGTAACTTTCATCATTTAAACAATGCTGCGGTAACTATTCTAAGACCAGTACAGAAAATGCATCTTATTCTTGTTTTTGGTTAAAAAGCATCAAGCATTTCCTTTTTTATTCCAATTTTCTTTTCTCATATTGCTCTTTGAAAATGAAAACCTATTTTCGCAACTAGTTCATTAGTGATAAACACTATTATATAAGAAGATATACGTTTGCAAATTCAACTAATTATATGCAGGTCATTACTGCCCTTTTCAAATTTTCTCCACAAAAATCCATTCAATTCATTGCTTGGGGCATACTTGGGGCAATGCTTAAGACCATCTTATTTGTCTTACTCAATGAATTTGTAACGGCTCTTTCCAGATTTGAAAAAAAGCCCTGGTTATTTGTAATCGCCCTATCGGTTTTAGGATGCAATATTTTAGTTGAGTTTTTATACTATAAGAGAGCAGCAAATCTTATTCAAGCATATATTCAAAACCTGAAAGAAAAGCTAGCTAAAACCCTTAATAAAACCGAATTACTCGACTTTGAAGCTCTAGGAGAAAATCATGTGTTTAGCACGGTAGCTCAGTATACCGCGATGCTCTCTTTACTTGGCCCTTATTTATCTACGGCATTATTGCAAGGCCAATTAGCGGCTATTTTTATGTTCATATATATCGGTATTCAAGCACCTATTGCGGCCATTATTTCAATCATTTGGTTAGTGGCATTTGGCACTTTTATATTTCAACGTTTAGGCCGACCATTAAGTAGAATTAGGAAAGCCTTTCACGGTAGTAAAAAACATTATTTAGAAAAGTTGGATCACCTACTGAAAGGCTTTAAAGAAATTAGTGTGAATCAGCATAAAAAACAGGCAGTATTGTTAGCGCATGATATTCAAGCGATGCAAAGCGCAAAACTACTTCAAAAGACCATTTATATTGATCGATTGCGGTCGGTATATATGGACCCATTTTTCCTTGGTTTATTGGCAGTACTGGTATTTGTTATTGGCATGTTGGCAGGCGAAGGTTATCAGGCTACCGCTTTGAGTATTGTGATTTTGATGCTGATGCTGATGCGGAGTGTGTATCACATTCTAATCAGTTTTGAAGATTGGAATATGGTAAAGCATTCCATTGACATGTTAGAGAGTTTACAGACTGAACTGAAAAAGAATCAAACAGATTTAGAAATTCCAAATTTTACTCAAAAATCAGCCTTACAGCATGGATTAGAACTGAAAAATATCTCATTTACATATCCTCATCAGCCTGCAAAACCAAGTTATGGCATTGGACCCATTAACTTAAAAATACAAAAAGGAGAATGCATTTTTATCGTTGGTGGTAATGGTACGGGGAAATCTACGCTACTGAAGGTTATCACCCAATTGTATACCGCACAAAAAGGTCGAATTTACCAAGATGATATCGCCATAGGACTACAAAATGTAAAACAATATCAGCAGTTATTCTCTACAATATTTACCGACTTTCACTTATTCGAGCAACTCTATTCGATTGAAAAAATCAATCAAGAGCACATCGAATACCTGTTACAACTTTTTGGAATTGAACAACATGTGCTATTTGACGGATCGCACTTTCAGTTCACGGGCTTGTCTACAGGACAAAAGAAGCGCTTAGCCATGCTTCAAGTTTTTCTCGAAAATCGAGCAGTTTATATTTTTGATGAGGTTGCGGCAGACCAAGATCCCAACTATCGAAAGTTTTTCTATGAAATCGTACTGAACGATCTAAAACAGTTAAACAAAACGGTAATTGCCGTATCGCATGACGATCATTACTTTCATGTAGCAGATCGAGTATTAGAAATGAAAAATGGACAGTTACATAACTATTCACCTTCTAAGCCAAAAGCAACATGAAAACCATTTGGCATCTCTTAAAATCTAGAACAACTGCCCTATTAAATGTACTCATGTGGGCAACTTTAGGAAGTATCTTAAAAGTTGTAGCCTTATTAAGTATTATAAACGGTGCAAAAGCTTTGGTTCAAGGAGAACCTATTGGGCGACTTGCCATTATTGCGTGGGTATCCATTATCGGTTTATTTTACGTTAGTCGCCTCTTTTATCAACAAGGGGGTAAATTATTTAAAACATTTCTTGCCAATCTACGCCTAAGCATTTCAAAAAAAATCGCCCACCTTTCTTTAGAACAGTTCGAAAAGCATGGCGTTTCACAAATAGAAGGCCGTTTGTTTGAAGATATGAATGTGATGAGCGATTATTCTCGTAATATTCTGGCAACGATCGAAGCTACTGCACAGCTCTTGGGCGTTTTTGTCTGCTTACTGTTCCTTTTTCCTTCTAGCTTTTTTGTGTTTGCCTTTGGCTTTGTCATCATGATTCTTGTTGTGACGTACATGTACCAAATTACGATACAAAAGAATAAGCAGGCATTAACCAAGCGAGAAGGGTATCTCAAACTATTTCGAGAGTATTTACGAGGGTTCAAATCATTGAAATTAGATCCTAAAAAAATGGAAGGGCTGTTTGAAGACTACGTTACGAAAACGAAAGAAGTAGAAAAAGCCCAACTTTCAGCAACCATGCAAGAGTATGCAACACGTGTGATTAGTGATTCCCTCTTTTTTATCATTGTTTTTTCCATTATTCTTTGGTTGATGCTTACTGCAAGTCAATCCGAAATCAGCGTGATATTGCAGGTGTTTTCACTCTTACTTTTTGCTATAGGGCAAATTCTGACCATTATCACCAGAGCAAACAGTTTATTTATTGTAGACTTGAGTTTAGATCAAGTGTTGAACTTTGACCAGTTTCTACAAAAAGATGTGCGCAAGAATGACCTCGATAAAGCACCCCCAACACTTGATTTCAACGATAAACTGGAAGTAGAAGGGTTGCGGTTTGTATATCCTCCCAAACCTAATGGGCAACATTATCAGTTAGGGCCGATTGATTTTAGCATTCGCAAGGGAGAAATTATATTTATTGTTGGAGGTAATGGAAGTGGCAAATCAACATTTTTAAAAGCGATTACTCGACTTTATCGACCAACCCAAGGCACGTTTAAGTTAGATGGGAAAGCATTAGATGAAAACGAATTAGCAGGATATTCCAATCTATTTAGTGTCATTTTCACCGACTTTCACTTATTTGATCGCTTGTATGGCTTACAAAAAGTCAAAAGTAAGCGAGTGAACAAATTAATCCATTTCATGGGTTTACAAGACAAAACCACATTTGATGGACACCGATTCACCAATTTAGAGCTGTCTACAGGGCAAAAGAAGCGTTTAGCCTTAATTACTTCCTTTTTAGACAATCGAGCCATCTATATTTTTGATGAAGTAGCTGCAGATCAAGACCCTATACACCGCAAGTTTTATTATGAAACGATATTGCAAGACATGAAACTGGCAGGAAAAACCATCATTGCCGTAAGCCATGACGATCACTATTTCCACATGGCCGACAGGGTATTAAAAATGGAAAATGGGAGGTTAGTGCCTTATGAGGTTTAGGGTTTAAAATAAAAAAGACCAATCTATCGACTGGTCTCTTCTAGCGCGCCCGGAAGGATTCGAACCCTCAACCCCCAGAGCCGAAATCTGGTATTCTATCCAGTTGAACTACGGGCGCTTATCCTAATAAGGACGGCAAATGTAGTGATGAGTTACCTGAGAACCAAGGGAATTTTTGCAATTTTATTTCTTCATGCCAATTTAACCATATTCTCACTAACTTGCATGTATGAACTTCAAAATTTACCGCTCTTCTGCTGGGTCGGGGAAGACCTACACGCTGACTAAGGAATACCTTAAATTGGCTTTGGCAGCTCCTGCATTACATGGGGAGTTTCAGCCGACTTATTTCCAACAAATTTTGGCCGTGACCTTCACCAATGATGCAGCCAATGAGATGAAAGAGCGTATTCTCCACCGCCTAGCAGAGTTTGCCCAAGGTGCTCCTGACGAGTTTTTGCTAGAAATGATGGTGGAGGAAATGCAGGTAGAATATCCTAAGCTCCAGCTCTCCAAGGAAACCCTATTGCTTCGTGCAAAAAAAGTACATGAAGCCCTGCTACATAATTATTCTGATTTCTCGGTGAGTACAATTGATAGTTTTAACAACCGAGTGGTGCAATCGTTTAAAAAGGATTTGCAACTGCCATTTAATTATGAAATTGAATTAGATACTTCCGATTTGCGGGAAGAAGCGGCGAATATGCTCCAAAATCGGGTGCAGGAACATCAGGATTCGGCCTTGAATGATTTACTCGTGGAGTTTGCCATCAAAAAAGCGGATGATGGGAACAACTGGTACATTAATGCTGACCTAGAGAAGTTTGCCAACAACCTTTTTCACGAGGAGAAGTATGAAGTCATTGAAAAACTATCAAGTCTCAAACCCAAGGATTTTAAACGAGCAAAGGAAGATTTATTTGCCTACCTCAAAAAAATCGAAGATCAGGTAAAGGCAAGCGCGCAAAAAGCAGTTGACCTCATCAATCAACATCAGATTAACCTTTCCAGTTTTGCGCGTGGTCGCAGTGGCATTGGGGCTTATTTTGAGAAGCATAGCAAACTGGAAAAACCCTTACATACCATTCCTACCAATAGTTATGTACAGCAAACGGTCGAAAAAAATAAATGGACGGCAACAAAAGCTCCTGCGGAAGAAAAATCAGCAATTGAATTTATCAGCGGAGATTTAGCAGCATTTTATCAGGAAATTGAAGCAATAAAGGAGCGCGAACGCAGTAATTACACCATTGCCCATTCCTTGCGTCAAACCATTTACTTACTTGCCACCATCAATGAGCTGGATAAACATGTAGAAAGCATTAAGGAACAAAAAAACTTGGTACACATTGCCGATTTTAATCGCAAAATCAATCGCATTGTGGAAGAAGAACCTGTGCCATACATTTATGAGCGACTTGGGGAGCGCTACATGCATATTCTGATTGATGAATTTCAAGATACTTCGCGTATGCAGTGGCACAACCTCATTCCGCTGGTGGTGAATGCGCTAGGCTTTGGCATGCAGAATTTGGTAGTAGGGGATGCTAAACAGGCCATCTACCGTTGGCGCGGTGGCAAATCGGAAATGCTGGTCAAACTTCCTCATGTACCTACCGCTGAGGAAGGCTCTATGATTCAGGAGCAAGTTGGCATTTTCCATATAGAACAAAACATTCAAGTGTTGGAGAAAAACTTTAGGAGTCGTCAACAAATTATTGAATTTAACAATGCTTTTTTTACCCAATCAAATGCTTGGCTTTCAGGGAAATACCCAGCTTTGGGAGCCTACTTTGCAGAAGTAGCTCAGCTTCCACATCAAAAAAAAGGAGGACATGTGCAATTAGATTTGATAGATAAATGTGTAAAAGCAGATTTTGATGCTGCTAATCTGGCGCGTGTGATTGAGATTATTGAGGAAGTGGAAGCACAAGGCTATCAAAAAGGCGATATTGCCATTCTGACCCGAACGAACCTACACGGCGCGTATTTAGCTGAAAAATTGCTGGAAGTGAATATTCCTGTGGTTTCTAGTGAGTCGCTTTTAGTGGGAAGCTCAGCAGCTGTGCGATTTATTGTCGATTTCTTTAAACTGTTGCACCAACCGCTTTCGCCGATTTTGAAGGTCAACTTGGCCCTTTCCATGCAGCGGCATTTTTCCAGTATCAATCCCGAACTTCAAGGCAAAACAACCATTTTAGGAAAGGCTTTAAAAACCTTGAAGGAAAAAGCAGCTTTGCCCGAATTAGCTCCTTTTAATGAATTTATTAATGCGCATTTTAATATCCAACTTTCGATTCTCGACCTCCAAATTCTGTCCATCTATGAGACAGCCGAAGAGCTCATTCGCATATGTCGATTGAATGAATTGGAAGATCAACAAGTGTACATTCAACGTTTTCTCGATTTCATCTTGGAATTTAATCAACGTTATGGCAATGATGTAGAAGCCTTTTTAGAATACTGGGAACGCAAAGAATCGAAGCTTTCCATCAGTACGCCTAAGAGCAATCAGGCGGTGAGAATCATGACCATTCATAAATCCAAAGGCTTACAGTTTCCCATCGTGATTGTGCCTTTTGCTGAATGGGGAATGGTTCCCAAGGCTGGAAGTACCATTTGGAAAACATGGGATGATAATCAAGTGGTCACAGGATTGCATTCTGTGATTTTGAAAATCAATAAAGAGCTGGCACAAACCGATTTTTCTCATGTGTATGATGAAGAAATGCAAGCAGCTTTTGTGGATGCGTTTAACCTACTTTATGTTGCCTTTACCCGCCCCGAAAGTAAGTTATACGTCATCAGTAAATATAATTTGCGTAAGGATGGGGAGCTTAAAGATATTGCCAACTTGCTCACGTTTTACATGGGCCGATCAGAAATTCCAGTGACTACTGAATTGGAAATTCCCATCCAAGTGGATTCCGAAGCCAAGCTGATTCAAGCTCGACAGTATATTTTGAAAGAAGACTACGCATTTAAGGAAGAAGCCGAAGCTGAAACACAAGAGGTCGTTTACCCAACACCGATCTTTTTACATACGCAATGTCGCGATCAAATTCGCGTTCGGCGAAACGAAACGCGAGTAGTAGAAAATAAAAATGAGTTAGAAGAAATCATTTCAGCACGGAAACAAGGCGTGTTGGTTCATTACGCTTTTGAAAAAATTCGCTATCGCAATGACATTCCCAAAGCGGCTCAAGCTTTGGTAAATGAAGGGCTTTTAGCTCCCGAAGAGGTAGATAACCTAACCCAACAACTTACTACTGTGGTCGATCTCCCTGAAATTAAGCGTTATTTTACGAAGGGCATTGGCCTCAAGGTATACAATGAAAAGGAAGTGTTAATAGGCAATCAGGAAAGTTTACAAATCCTTCGCCCTGATCGTATTGTGTTTGATGGTGACCAGCTCATCATCATGGATTATAAAACAGGTACTGAGGATATTG
>JBMYQA010000200.1:11082-11322 GCA_049600855.1 Flammeovirgaceae bacterium
AAACACAAAAGGCAATTGGTGGGGTATTCGTACCAATTCAAAGAAATGGGGTATCACAATCAAGAGTTATATATCATTTATACCGAAGAGCCAAGGGCTGTGCGTGTGGGGTAAACATGACGGTTTGGTTTAGCGTGACAAAGCGCATAAAACGAACTGTCAAAAAGTGTTTTTAACAAAAAAACAGCTGACTTTGCCTCGACTATTTTTGTAGTATCATTACAGCGTTTATGCCAACAA
>JBMYQA010000201.1:0-11318 GCA_049600855.1 Flammeovirgaceae bacterium
TTTTATTCTCTCTCGTAATCTTCTTTCCTTTACACCCATATAAGAAATTGAATATTGGTTATTTTCCGACCATCAGTCGGACAAATGTAAAAACTATTTTTAAATATACCAAAAACAAACACCATTTACATCCATCGCAAATTCAACTACTCCATTTTAAAACATTCATTTAGAGTTGCTGGTCAATGCCTAAAGCATCATTGAGATACTGCTAAATTGTCAGCATACACGGATAGTTGTTGCGCAATATGTAGATTATGTCAGGCAATATGCGATTGGCAAGTTTGTTGATGTTTTTACAGAAAATCGGGTAAAAAATAATTGAACTTACCCAAAAACCATCTATATTTCACTTGAGCTTGTTTAGAATAGTGTTGTGATGTTCAAAAATCAACCAAAGTTTATTCTATTCATTCTTATGTAACCAACTTAACACCTTATACAAATGGACAATTTTGAAAAAGTCAAGCATTACTTGATGGAACTAAACTATGATATCACTCATGAAGATCCCGAAGAAGAGTTGGTGGTCATAGACAAAGAAGATGAGGGAATCAAAAACATGGTTATAGACTGTGAATCTCCTATTTTAATCATCGAACAATTCTTATTCACCTTTAAGAATGACTCATCAACAATGTTTAAGAGTCTACTTCAAAAAAATCGAGAGATTGTACATGGTGCTTTTGTAATTGATGAGGAAGGCAATAAAGTACTTTACCGAGATACTTTACAGCTTGACACGTTAGATTTAGGAGAATTAGAAGCTTCATTAACTTCATTAACACTTCTCTTAAATGAGTTCTATGACGAGATAATCAAATTTTCAAAAAACTAAACCCCAATAACAGTGTCAATATTTAAGCGACTATTCAACATTGGATCAGCGGAAGTCAACAAGGCCGTAGATAAATTGGAGGATCCTATCAAAATGACAGAGCAAGGGATTCGTGATTTAAAAGTTGATTTGAATAAAAGCCTTCAAGGACTTGCCCAAGTAAAAGCGATTGCCATCCGTACGCGCAACGATATTCAACAATCAAAAGCGCAAGCAGCACAATACGAAAATAAAGCCGTTCTTTTATTGAAGAAAGCGCAAAGCGGCGCATTAGACGGTGCTGAAGCTGATCGTTTAGCGTCTACTGCGTTAACCAAAAAAGAGCAGCAATTACAGCACATTGGCTCACAAGAAAAGATTTTAGCTACACAAGAAGAGCAAGTGGCTAAAATGGAGCAAAATATCCAGCGCTTAAAAAGCCAAATCTCAAAATGGGAAAGCGAGTTAAAAACATTAAAAGCGCGTCATAAAGTCAGCCAAGCGTCTTCTAAGCTCAATAAACAATTAGCAAATATTGATGCGTCAAGCACCGTTTCTATGCTTGAGCGAATGAAAGAAAAAGTAGACGAGCAAGAAGCCTTAGCAGAGTCTTACAGCGACATTGCCGATGCTAATATAACCGTTGATGAAGAAATCAATAAGGCCTTAGGCCCAGGTGCAGAAGGTTCACAATCCGCTTCACTTTTAGAACTCAAAGCCAAGCTCGGCCTTGCGGAGAAAACTGAAAGCGGCATGGAAGAAGAAAAAAAGAATCCTCCTACTGAATAATTTCATTATTCGCTTTACAGTTATTGTTTAGAAGCCTTGAAAGTTGAAACAGCTTTCAAGGTTTTTTTGTGGTTTAATAGCACTGGTTAGCATGCAAGCAACTCAACTTATTCAGCTTATTCGGGTGAGGCAATGGATTAAAAACTTATTTGTATTTATTCCACCCTTTTTTGCTGCATCGCTTACGATTCCGTCATTTATCCAGTCTTTAGCCACTTTTTTTGCCTTCTCGTTTGTGGCAAGTAGCGTTTATGTTGTGAACGATTACGTGGATATTGAACAAGATCGCCTACATCCGATCAAAAAAAATCGTCCATTAGCCGCTGGAGCTATTCATAAAAGGGAAGCCGAATTCGTTTTTGTGGTATTGCTTGTTGTAGGCATAAGTATTGCCATATGGCTAAACTCCCTGCTACTACTGGCGCTGTTAGCGGGTTACTTTGCCATGAATATCGCCTATTCCTTGAAGTTGAAGCACCTAGCCATTATAGACATTTTGACAATCGCCATTGGTTTTTTATTGCGTGTGTTTGCAGGAGCTGCGGTAGAACAGATTTTTGTTTCGCATTGGTTAATTTTGCTTACTTTTTTGTTGGCTTTAGTGCTCGCATTGGGCAAAAGACGCGGTGAGTTGATGCACCAATCGACAGCAACAACAACTCGTAAAGTATTGGAAGGCTATAATTTACAATTCATTGATATCTCCTTAGCCGTACTAGTCGCAATCACCGTGGTTTGCTACATCATGTACACCATTTCGGAGGAAGTCATGACGCGGGTAAACAACCCATACATTTATTTCAGTACCATCTTTGTGTTGTTGGGATTTATGCGTTACTTCCAACAAACTTTTGTATTTCAACGTACTGAATCGCCAAGCGATTTTCTATTAAAAGATCGTTTCTTGCAAGTGATCATACTACTTTGGATTGGTTTCTTTGCCTATATACTCTATTATCATTGAAAACTATGGCGGTAAAAAAAGAGATTGCAAATTGGGGAAATTATCCTGTGCTTGCTGCCGATGTGCATGAATTAGAGTTTACAGAAGAAATTCAAGCATTGGTTCGCTGCACTGATACCATTTTAGCAAGGGGAAATGGCCGGTGTTATGGTGATGCGGCATTACATCCAAACATATTTTCTACGTTAAAGCTTGATAAATTCCTTGCTTTTGATGCACAGCAAGGAATTCTGAGTTGTCAAGCTGGCGTATTATTCCGTGATATTTTGGAGTTTATTGTGCCTAGAGGATTCTTTTTACCCGTCACGCCAGGCACTAAATTTATTACGGTTGGCGGAGCGATAGCGGCAGATATTCATGGAAAAAACCACCATATTGCAGGCTGTTTTTCCAATCATTTGCTTGCTTTTGAACTGATGGATGCTCAAGGAAGGATTCACCACTGCACTCCTGAATCGAATGCAGCACGCTTTTGGAGTACGGTAGGCGGCATGGGACTGACGGGAATTATCATTAGCGCGACCTTTAAGTTAGCACCCATTCAGTCGGCATACATCCGCCAGGAAAGCATTAAAACCAAAAACTTAGAAGAAACCATGCAGTTATTTGAAGAGGCTGAACAGTGGACGTATACGGTCGCTTGGGTTGATTGCCTTCAAACAGGGAAAAATCAAGGTCGATCCCTGTTCATGCGTGGCGAACATGCCTCACTTGGCGAATTGCCTACTCATAAGCAACAACAGCCACTTCAATTCACGGAAAAGAAAAAAATAACGATCCCTAGCTTTTTCCCCTTTTTCCTGCTCAATCACTTATCGGTACGAGCATTCAACTTTTTGTTTTACCACAAACAGTTTGCAAAGAAAAAAGAGCGTCTCATGGATTACGATTCCTTTTTCTATCCGCTCGATGCTTTACATCAGTGGAATCGCATTTATGGAAAACAAGGCTTTACACAATATCAATTCGTTATTCCAAAAGCAAATGCTTTAATGGGATTAAAGAAAATATTTGATGAAATACGCATGAGCAAACAAGGGGCCTTTCTTACTGTTTTAAAACTGTTTGGACAAGCGAATCCACTGGCTTACAAATCTTTCCCGATGGAAGGTTATACCTTAGCCTTGGACTTTAAAATTAACAACGAATTAATTCCGCTCATTGCTAAACTAGATGAATTAATTGAGGAATATGGAGGGAAAATTTACCTTGCTAAAGACGCTTTTTCAAAACGCACTTTATTTAAAAGCAATCATTTAACAAACACCTCTCCTAAATTTAGCTCTGTTCAAGCGAAACGGCTATTTTCAACACATCAAGAAACTCTTACGTCAAATTCATGAAAGCACTCGTATTAGGTGCCACCTCAGCAGTTGGTAAAGCACTCTCCATTTTATATGCTCAAGCAGGTTACGATTTAATCCTTTCCAGTAGGAAACCCACTAAACTTGAGCCGCTAAAAAAAGATTTGGAACTTCGATTTTCCATCGCTGTTACCCTAATCTCCTTAGAAGCGGCTGCTTTTGAAAGTCATTCCAGCATTCTCCAACCTTTAGCGAACGAATTAGATGTTGCGATTTGTATCTTTGGTTACTTGGGAGATCAAACGCTAGCACAATCAAACTTTGAAGAAACGCAAGCCATCATCAATGCCAATTATACGGGAGCTGTATCTGTGTTAAATATTATTTCTGATGCATTTGAAGCACGCAAATCGGGACTCATCATTGGCGTTTCTTCTGTGGCAGGAGCACGAGGGCGGCAAAGTAATTACATTTATGGCAGTGCCAAAGCCGGTTTTACGGCCTATTTGAGCGGCTTACGAAATCGACTATTTCAATCCGATGTGCATGTGCTCACCGTTATTCCTGGGTTCATGTTTACCAAAATGACGGAAGGCATGTCCTTGCCCAAACCCATTACCGCCACAGCAACTACAGCTGCCAAACACATTTTTAAGGCAGCTCAAAAAAGAAAAAATTGCATCTACGTACTGCCCATTTGGTGGCTAATCATGCTTTTGATTAAATCCATTCCCGAATTTATTTTTAAACGTCTAAACCTGTGAAACTCATTCTGTTCGACTTTGACGGCACGTTAACCACCAAAGATTCATTTTTGGAGTTTATCAAGTTCACCCATAGTCCTCTGCAACTGTGGGGTGGTCTATTGTTGCTTAGCCCAATTCTAATTGGGATGAAATTAGGAATTTTTTCTAATGAATTTGCCAAACCGCTATTGCTTTCGCTGTATTATCGCGGGAAAAGTAAAGAAGAACTTGAGCATTTAGGTCAGTTATTCCATCGAGATTACCTGCCCAAAATTCTTCGAGCAAAAGGAATCGCAGAGATTCAAGCGCATCAAGCAGCAGGACAGACACTTGCGTTAGTCTCTGCCTCCGTAGAAATTTGGCTCAAGCCTTTCGCTGAGCAAATGGGAATGACATTAATTTGTACCAAAGCAGCCTATCGGGATGGAAAGTTTATTGGGAAGTTTGATGGCAAAAATTGCATTGGCCCTGAAAAAGTGAAGCGAATTTGTGAGGCATTCAATTTAAAGGATTTTGACGAATTAATTGCCTATGGCGATACTGCTGGAGATCGGGAAATGCTAGCACTGGCAGATCAAACTCATTTTAAACCTTTTCGGGATTAAATGTAGCACGCCTAAAGCTAGTATTCGTAAAACCTTAGCTTTAGGCGCGCTCAACCTTATTTCTCTTTTCTATCTTTAGCCTTCTTTAAGTGCTCAAATCCTTCTACATCAATATTGAGTGAATTATTTTCCAATGCGTCAGGGTCAATCAATCCCGTGAGTTCTAAAATCACATAATCTTCATCTCCACGCACGAGCATGACCAAATCAGTAATCATTTTCCCATCTTCTTTTGCAAAAAATACTACTTCTGATTTTGCCCCTTCTTTTACCGTCATCCATTCTTCATACCCTTCCTTTCTGACATCATTAATCAGGTTGGTAAACTTTGCTTTGGGTACATGAGGGTGCTCAATCGTTAAAATTCGGATTGAAGTAATGCTTTTTAGTGCTTCATTGTCATCTTCATCATCAGCTAAAAACTTTAAAAAGTTTCCACTGAGATTCAAACTTACCGTCGCATGATCACTTGAATAAGCCTTATAAAATGAGGCTATAGATTTGCTTTGTGCGAATGTCATTGTGGTCATCAAAGCAAAAGCAATTGTTACTATGAAGTTTTTCATAATTCGAATGTTTAAAAATTAATTTGACATTGTATGCTGAGGTATGGTAGCCTCTAAAATTCAATAAAAGTTCCTATTTTCTGTGTTGTTTTTCGAGGTCATCCAAGTGTTCAAATCCCCGAATATCCATATTGGATGACATCTTCGAAATTTGCTCCAGATTAATGATTCCTACAAAGCTCATGATGGTAAAGCCCTCATCGGTACCCGATATCATCACTAATTCAATGATTTGGCCTTGTTTATTTTCCTTAATCATAAATCGCGTTTGCTCTTTTCCTTCTTTCACCACCATCAACTCTTCATACTCGCTTGACGGAATCAGATTACTCGCTTCTCGATAGAGCGTTTGACCGTCTCTGGAATCTGTAGATAGAATTCTCAATCCGCCAATATCGCGAATGGCCGCTCTCAATTCTCGATCTTCATCATCGGTCATTCCTGCAAACATTTGGAACATTCGATTACTGATATACACCGTGGTAAAGTCTTCACTTTCAGCATATTTACCATAAAATTTGGTAATGGCATCTTGGGCAGAAGCAAAAAGCGGCCAACTTAGTAATACGAGTAAAAGGCTTAACTTCTTCATCTTTCAATTTTTTTGTCTGTCTTAAAATATTTTGTTCCCTCGTTAATCTGTTTAATACTTACCATGTACTTTGTTCCTGAATTCATGCGCTGTGAGACCTCTAAAAGTGCTTTTTTCATTTCCTGATAGGCAATTTCGGGATCTTGGTACGTATCTTCGAGAATGGCTGTAGTCTGTTGTTTATGTTGATGATGGTTATAATAGACATAGGAAAATGTCAGAATAATCAATAAACTCGCTGCTACTCTCATGAAGTTTAATACGAGCTTCGGTTTGGTTTTAGAACGATTATGATTGGCTATCTTCCACTTCAATTGTTCGTCAAAACGTGCAGAGGTTTCCAACGTTTTTTGCTGATCCAAGTAATTAAATAGTGCCTGATACTCTACCAACTCAGGGGCAATGTCTGTACCATTGAAGTAGGTATTTAGCTGTTGTTCCTCTTCCAAAGAAGCCTCACAAGCCCAATATTTTTCAAGTAACTGGCGAATTTCTTTAGAGTCCATAGCTTTCTGCTTTTTGTAATTGTTTGCGAACCTTATCTCGGGCTCTGAATAAATTAACTTTCACTTGGCTGAGTGAAATCTCCATCATGTCGGCTATTTCCTGATAACTATACCCCTCCACATCTCGCAATTGAATCACCAGTTTTTGTTTTTCTGGTAGCGATTCTATGATTTGATGCACATACGCATAAGCATCAGCTACTTCTGCCTGTCGATCTGGTGTGAGCGCCTGATTGGTTACATCTTGATCGCTCTTATTTTGCTGAAACTTTCGATGCTTTGATTTTAATACATCTAAAGACATATGCTTGGTCACCTTCATACACCAAGCTTCAACATTCTGATAATCAAGTAACTGCTCTCGCCTATCCCATGCTTTAATAAACACTTCTTGCACCACATCTTCGGCTTCTGCACGTGTACCCAATAGGCGTAAGGCAAAGCGATACAGCTTATTCTGAAAGGGGAGTACCATTTTTTTAAAATCTTCTAGTAACATGAATCATCCCAGTTCTTCATCCTTATTGCATTAACGTTTCATTAATTTTGGATGAGTTTCAACAGCAACACGACTGTAGCTACTTAAAGTTACAGGCCATTTAGCTATTTTTTTTGATTTCCTCACCGATTAAATCATAATTTTCTGTATTTCAAACACTTAAGACTTCAAAAAATCTTTTAGATTTACTAATATGACGGAAACAGACTTTTATTCTCATTTATACCAGATTGCCTCTCAACTCAATCGAGAGTTTTCGCTACATGCCGTATTGCGAAGTGCACTCGAAAAAACGGTTCAATTACTTCATTTAAAAACAGGATGGATTTGGCTGACTCAAGAAAATGCGAAATCGGTTTACCTAGCAGCATCTTATAACCTCCCTCCCGCCCTCAGTAAGCACCCAGAACGCTTATCGGGTTATTGTTACTGCATTCAAAAGTACTTTGCCGATGATTTAGAGAAAGCCAGCAATATTAGTGAGATCACCTGCACACGACTAAAGGATTTAAAATCGGGCACCCTAGATTTGATGTTTCACGCGACCATTCCAATTAGCATTAACAATCAAAAAATCGGTTTACTCAATCTCTTGAGTGAAAAAAGCCAGCAACTCAGTTCCAAACAGCTTTCGATTTTAAACTTTATTTCTGAACTCATTGCCACGGCTGTTCATCGCAGCCGAACCCGAACGTCTTATACCGATACGCACAATTCTACAGACAATTTAAAGTCGATTTTAGAACGCATCTTAATGCCTAAAGTTAATGAACTAGCGAAACAACTCCATCGTGCCAAACACTATGTGAGCAAGCAAGATTTTGATCATACCCAAAATAGCCTTGAAGCCTCACTGCATGAAACCCAAGCCATTCAACAGCAGCTTGCTTTAATTTTAGAGGCAACGGAAGAGAACCTCGATCAAGAAAGTACAGGTCATGAATTCCAATACCCCTTTTCCCCACTGACCAATCGCGAATTGGAGGTATTGGCTTTAGTAAAAAAAGGGAATACCAATAAGCAAATCGCTGATTACCTGTTTATTAGCGAGCGAACCGTAAAGTTCCACATGACTTCCCTCCTAGCCAAACTCCAAGCAAAAACCCGCACCGAAGCCGTTGATTTAGCCATTAAACGTGGGTTAATTGGTATTTAAGTAGTTAATCAAACTATCCTGTACCAAAGTACAGGTCACCTTCTAGCCTATCGTACATATTTTCAGCCTCAAAATAGCATCACCTTTGTATTGTCACTAAAACAAACAATACAATGGAAAACAAAAGAACGGCATTAATCACAGGAGCCTCACAAGGATTAGGGCTCGCTTTGGCAACCGCATTAGCCAAAACTGGTTGGAACTTATTAATCAATGCGCGAAATGCGAAAACCTTATTAGCGGCTAAAAATACCTTAAGTCAATACACACAAGTCATTGCCATATCTGGAGATGTTCGGGACGAAATTCATTTATTGCAATTAGCTGAGGCGCTGCAAGCCAATCATTGGACACTCGACCTTGTAGTCAACAACGCTTCCGCATTGGGTGTTTCTCCCATGCCTAATTTGCTAGACCATCCCATTGATGATTTACATGTAGTCTTTCATACCAATATCATTGCGCCAATTTCTTTGTTACAGAAAATCAAAACCTACCTGAATGCGAACGCCAAAATCATTAATGTGAGCAGCGATACAGGTGTAGAAGCTTATGAAACTTGGGGAGCCTATGGCGGAAGTAAAGCGGCCTTAGATCATATCACGGCCATTATGGGTAAGGAAAATCCTCAATTCAAGTGTTATGCATTCGATCCAGGAGATATGCGTACTAGCATGCACCAAGCTGCCTTTCCCAATGAAGACATTTCCGATCGCCCCTTGCCTACTACACATGCAGTACCAGCATTGCTCACCCTAATTGCAGATGAGTTACCGAGTGGTCGATATACCAGCAACTCGCTGATCCCTATGAATAGTTAACCATTTGGTTCAAATACTTAAACCCCAATAATATGATTCCGATTACAACACCTGTTATTGAATTTGATTTACCTAAAGAACTAGCTTGTCCACCACCTACGGAAGCGCGCGGAATAGCCAGAGATCAAGTGAATTTACTCGTTACCGCTCAAAATGGCGTACACATCCGACACAGCCGTTTTGATCAGCTGGATCGCTGGTTAACCGCAGGAGATGTGTTAGTGGTGAATACTTCTGCCACCCAAGCAGCTGCTTTGCCAATCCGATTACCTAACCAACAAGAAGGGCGACTTCATTTAAGCACTCAACTTACTGGTCAACGTTGGTTAGCGGAAATCAGAGCCATTGAAGGGACAAAAACTAAGCGATGGAAAAAAGGAGAAGTGGACATGCAACTTTCTTTACCCGAAGGTAGTTCCATCACCTTAACAAAGCGCTATTACAACAATCGAGACTTACTCAACCTTTGGGTCATTGAACTCCACTTAGCGGTTCCTTTAGTCCAATACCTCAATCAACATGGATTAGCCATTAAATACGACGGCATTGATAAACCTTATCCCTTATCTTACTACCAAACGTATTTTTCCTTTCATCCAGGCAGTGCTGAAATGCCGTCTGCAAGTAGAGGTTTTACCCCATCATTGGTGAATCGTTTATTGAAAAAAGGAGTGGTATTCGCCCCAATTTTACTCCATACAGGCGTTTCTAGCTTAGAGGAAAACGAAAAGCCTTATGCCGAATACATGGAAGTGAATCCCATTTCAGCCGCGCTGATGAATCAAGCCAAAGCTGACGAGAAGCGCGTCATTGCCATCGGAACAACAGCCATTCGAGCCATAGAAAGTGCCGTTGATCACACAGGTCAAGTACGCGCTTTTCGAGGACATACGGAGCTGTTTATTGATTCCAACTATTCACTCCAAGTGGCTGATGGGTTGCTCACTGGTTTTCACGAACCTAAGGCTTCTCACCTCCACATACTTCAAGCGATTGCTGGATATGCACATCTGGAAAAAGCATATGAAGCTGCATTGCAACAGGGGTATTATTGGCATGAGTTTGGGGATTTACACCTCATTTTGCCTTAATCATAGAGCAACAACAAGGCGGTTCTACTGAAACAAATAAGCTAGATTGGCAGCAAAAAAACAATTGAAAATCTGTCATTAAGGAGTAGCTAGTGGGTTTAAACACTAAATATTTAGATAAAGTCCACTAGTTTAATACTATCAAACCATTTGGTGTTTGAATGGTGGCCATTAATTCAGGCGCTGTTGCTTCCTCAATGGGTACATGAATGTCGAGCTTTTGAAAGAGTTCTTCAAATGCATGAGGTTCGGGATGTTTGGCGGTGAGGGAAATGAGTTTACAGCTTACCTCAAGCCCTACGCTTGGATGAATAGAATCTTGCCAATCAATTAGAAATGGCGCGATTTCCACCAACGGCGTAGCTAATGGGGTAGTCAACTGCCATTGTAATAAATTGCCATCTGACTTCATACGACTTCCCGCTTCCACCCTTGCCAAATCAGGATGAATTGCTTTGAGATATGGTGCCTCTTGCATGAGTTGATGGGAAGCTACCGCCCAGCGCGTCAGTCTCCCTTGCGTTAGTCCCGCATCCACCCCCATCCATCTTTTTTCTTGAATGGCCTGATTTGCAGGATCGCTGGCAATGATTTCAAAATAACAATGCTGACCTAAGCGTAACAGGGCATTATGCGTTCCTTTTGTGAGATGCCGCCCACCGACTTGTGGCCTTAGCCCAAAAAGCTGTTCAATTTCTGTCATTCCCTTTTCCAAATCAGGAACGGCGTATACGAGGTGATCTAGTTTATTTATCATAAATAAAGGAACAAAATGATGTATCGTTAACAATGTACTTATGGTACAAAGGATTGGTGAAATTAGCTATAAATCCATACTACTGTACAGAAATAAAAAAGTAAA
>JBMYQA010000202.1:0-11315 GCA_049600855.1 Flammeovirgaceae bacterium
AACATTAACCCGATTTGAGCAAGTAATTTTGCACTTGCATTTCGCTTTCCTTGTTGTTCCCGAATTTGTAATGCCTGAAAGTAATAATCAAAAGCTCTAATGTACCCACTCTTGAGCCAATACACCTCACCTAAACTAATTAAGGCCTTTGCCTGACCTTCGTCATAATTATACTTCCGAGCGAGGTTTAATGCATGGTCAGCCATATCCATGGCACTATCAGGACTAGTAAATCGTATTTGGGACGCCAATTGACATAAGGAATCTATATGCACCTGTTCCTTGTAGGTTAAGCCTACTAACACAGTATCCTGATTGGAAGCTTGCCCGATCAGTTTCCCATTCATCAAAATGAGTATGATGGTGATTAGTAGTATGTTATTCAGTTTATTGTTCATTGCTCAAACTCACCAAAACAGGTAAAATTATTAGAATTTGGGGTAATTAGTTGATAATCTAAGCAAATCGTTCCTTCTAAAACTGTGCATTTAAAAAATCAACACGACGACCTTAACCAAGTTTGTGAATTGAGGAAGTACGTCTTCATTTAATCCTTTTCAGACCTCGACTAAAATAAAATATATTCACTCGAAAATGGCATGATTTAAAACTCATTAAGTACTTTTTAAGCGTTTTATGTCATTTTTCAGCTCAATAACGAAAAAGGATGCCAAGCAGAGTAGCGCCTACTATTTGACATTAATAAATTTTACATTCTTTTCATTTTTGTAGTTGATGTTAGACAACTTCTTTAATAAGTTCTTAGTTAAATTAAATGATCTTAATGGATTTAAGAACTGAACTAATCATTATTTTTTGTATCTTAAATAAGATAACGATACCATTTTACGTTTATTGATTGTACTATTTCCCCACATTATTCATGAAGTTATTAGATAATTGGCTTACTAATGGGCTCATTGATTTTGAATATAAGCAGTATATTCTTCTCGCTTATTTGAAACATGTGCGAAAAGCTTTTGAGCAACGCAAATTATATCCAACATTCAGTGATTTAATTTTCCATTATAAGAATTTAATTTTGGTCAGAGATGGCAAGCAATTATTGTATCAAAACTTTCCCAAAGAAATTTCAAGAGCAGATTTTGAAAAGTTAGAACTTAGTTATAAGCAAATTGTTGACGATGATGAAGTAATGCAAACGCTCACAGATATCATCTTTTTTGCGATTCCCAAATTTGAAGGACTTTTGGAAAATGGAAAAGAATTGTACGAATTATTAGCCAGTCAAATCGAATTGGAACCCATCGGCATTTCCCCGCTAGTTCCAGATCAGGGATACGTGTTTATGAATCCTTATAAACAAAAAGAAACCTTGATTTATCAATTCCAATCCACCATTTTTGAAAGCGCAGAAGAACGCTATAGAGGTATCAGCATGACATTTATTGAAAGCATTCGAAAAGGAATTGGTACGACTTATGAAAACATCAAATTGTCTTTAATCCGAAAATACAAGTTGGCGAATCCCGCTGCTTTTTTATTGGTAGCCAAAGTACCTTGTCCGCTTGAGGAAGCGTTTTTGCCCATCTCCAAGCGGAAACTGATGGAACATATTGCTCATTTAAGTTAATTTCTGCTCGAACTGTTCTAGCTAACATCAACTATGCAAATCAAAACGAGGGGAATTGTATTAAGCTTCATCAAATACAAAGAGAGTTCAATTATCGCTAAACTATACACTGAAGAATTGGGGGCTGTTTCGTGTATTGTGAATAGTGTGCGAAGTGTAAAATCCAGAAGTAATAAAATTGCGCTTTATCAAGCGTTAACTTTACTCGATCTCGTCATCTATTACCGCCCCAATCAAAACTTACATCGCATTTCAGAAGCAAAAATGGCTTATCCCTACCATTCCATTCCTTTTGATATTGGCAAATCCAGCATTGCGCTTTTTCTAACTGAAATTTTGGGAAAAGTTTTGAAAGAAGAGGAAAAAAATGAGGAGCTATTTGAGTTTATGCTCGACAATTTCCAAACCTTTGATGAGTTGAGTGAAGGCTATTCCAACTTTCATTTGAAGTTCCTCATCCAACTTGCTGAGTTTTTAGGTTTTGGCATTTTCTCGGTGAGTAACTTTGTGGAAGAACTTCACCTCACTACCGTCAACGAAAAGAGCCTTGTATTTTTTGCCAACTTACTTCATACCGAATTTCATCACACCATTTCAGCTAATCGGGAAATTCGGCATGAAGTGCTTACTTGGCTCATCCATTTTTACAAAATCCATTTCGAAAACTTTGGAGGAATCAAATCCTTAGAAGTGTTGAAAGAGGTATTGAGTGACTAAGCTATAAACAGTTTTTTCAATTCTTTTTTGGTCACTTTCCCCAATGTATTTCTGGGCAACTCCTTTAAAACCAATAGTTTTGATGGAATTTTATAAGCAGGCAAGTGTTCTTTTGCCCATGTTCTCATCGCTTTCAAGGCCAATTGTTGCCCTTCTCTTAATACCACTCCAACCGCCACAGCTTCACCCCAATTTTCATCTGGAATTCCGACCACAGCACAAGCTACTATGCTTTCATGCTGCCTTAATTTATCTTCAATTTCCAAAGCAGAAATTTTATAACCGCCTGATTTAATAATATCCACAGAGTTACGCCCCAAAATGCGGTAGGCTCCTTGGTTGAGTTGGGCAATATCTCCTGATTTAAACCACCCATCCGCTGTGAATGCGGATTGTGTGGCCGCTGGCTTTTTCCAATATTCCTTAAACACGTTAGGTCCTTTAATCTGAATCTCACCAGACTCTTCGCCTGTAGCTAAAGTGCCATCTTCTTTTTGTAAACGGATGTGTACCTTGGGCAAGGCTTGTCCTACATGTCCTGGCCTTCGCTCTCCCTCATAAGGATTCGAAAGCGCCATTCCGATTTCGGTCATCCCATAGCGCTCCAATAACGTATGACCAGAAATTGCCTTCCATTTCTCCAACACAGGCACGGGCAATGCAGCTGAACCCGAAACCATCAATCGAAACGGAGTTAAACTGGCCGATAATTGAGCTTTGGCCTCCTGATCAGCCTCTTCCCAGTAGGTAATTAACCGATTATAGATGGTAGGCACCGCCATAAACACGTTGATTTTGCCCTCTAGGAACTTATTCCATACGGTTTCTGCATCAAATTTTGGTAAAAATTCACAGGTAGCTCCGTTCCATAAAGCGCAAGTTAGAATGTTGACAATGCCATGAACATGATGGAGCGGCAACACATTTAAGATGTAATCTGTTGATTGCCACCCCCAAGCTTCACTCAACGTAGCTGCTTGAAATTCAATATTTGCGTGGGTAATCACAACTCCTTTAGGCTTACTTGTCGTCCCACTGGTGTATAAAATCATTGCCACTCGATCTGTATCGACCTCAGGCAATTTTTTTTCTTCCTCGAATTGCATAACATCTTCCAAGTGCAGCAATTCAATGTCATACTTCTCCGCACTTTCCCAAAGCATTTCCGCATATTCTTTGGCTACGATGAGTTTACTCGCTTGCGTATCTTCCAATACATACGCTAAAGAAGGAAGGGGATGAGCCGTGCAAAGTGGGACAGCAATGCCGCCAGCCCTCCAAATGCCCCATTGTACAGCTACATACTCATAGCTCGGATCGACCATAAAGGCTATACGATTTTCTGCTAAATCTCTTGATTGTCCTAATAAATGGGTAGCAATCACTTGTGAATCATTGAGTAATTGCTGATAAGATACTTCGCGCTGATTGGATACAATCGCCACAGCATGAAGATTTTTGGAAGCGTTGGTAATTAGGTTAAGCATATGCCGAAAAATAGATGAGTGATAGAACGACAAATATAAAACCCAATCGTATTCATCCAAAAATCGGTGAATAATGGATATACTTTGCTAAATTAATATATTTATGCTAAATTGATATAGCTTCAACTTTTAACCCCATGAAACCAGACAATTGTCCGCGTTGTTATAGTGAATCCTTAATCAAAAGTGGCGTGATTAAAAATCGTCAACGTTATAAATGCAAGCAATGCAATTATTATTTTACGGTCAATAAATTGGGAAAACGGATTGATAGTTACTATGTAATCAAAGCACTTCAATTATACATTGAAGGAGTGAGTTACCGTGAAATAGAGCGTTTATTGGGCATTAGCCACGTTTCCATCATGAATTGGGTCAAACAATATAAAATTACCCGACCACAAAATACTGATTACCGCCCCACCTATAAAATAGTAAACCATTCAGAGTTAAGTTTGTTTATTCAAAACCCTCAAAATCTTTCTGGTCATGGCATGGTTATCACCGAAATTGGCGATAAATACATGTTGATTAAATGGGAGCGTTTCAGGGAATAAAGGTAAAAAAATGCCTTAAAGCATCATATAGCGATTAAATTATTTCATTAACTATATAGTTAGCAAAAAACTATACTGCATTTCATATTCAAAATCCTTTTAGCAAGATTCGTATACAAGTTCGGAGCAAAGTGGCGCGCCATCTTTCCGAGTGATCATTGACTCTTACCATCACTTTGCTACTATGAAAATGAAAAATTTATGGCTAATAGCTTTCCTATTAGTCTTTACCAAAACTATGCACGCTCAAATAGAAAATGCGGCAATTGATCATACCTATAAACCCCTCAAATTGAATTTGAGTGAGGATGGTCAGAAGTACATGCGCTTTATCATGTGGCACCAATTCTGGGGTAAATTCACCTCTAATAACCCCGGTACGGTTGACATTAATGGCGATTCCAAAGATTCTAACACCGATTTTGGCTTAAGGCGATCTCGTGTTTTAGCCTTTGCCCAAATTTCTCCTAAATTCCTCATATTAACTCATTTTGGTATAAACAACCAACAATTTGATCGGGGAGGCTTGCCGGGGACTAATAAAAAACCGCAACTCTACATTCACGATGCCTGGACGGAATACCAAGTGGTTAAGGACAAGTTATCCATTGGAGCAGGTCTCCATTACTTTCATGGGGTTTCACGCTTAACCAATGCCAGTACCTTAAACTTTATGTTAGTAGATGCGCCTATTTTTAACTGGCCCACCATTGAAGCTACCGATCAATTTGCTCGGCAGTTTGGTATCTATGCAAAAGGAACCTTGGGGAAACTGAATTATCAATTAGCCGTGAATAAGCCTTTTCAAGTAGGTGCATTTCAAGGAAGCATCGAAGGAAACCCTAATGTAAACTCAGGGTATTTGATCAACGAAAATGCTTCATTTGCGGGCTATTTCGAGTACCAACTCTTTGAAAAAGAAGGACGTAAGTTACCTTATCGCGTAGGCAGTTACATGGCTGCTAAAAAAGTCCTGAACTTAGGTGCAGGTTTTTACAGTCATGCAGAATCTATGGTGAGCACAAATACTGCAGGCAACGAACAAATCCACAATACCTTTTTGCTTGGTATAGATGTGTTTGCAAATTTACCCGTCAATAAAGACAACGGAACGGCATTTACGGGCTATGGCGTATTCTACAATTACGATTTTGGAGATAATCATCTTCGGCATATCGGTATTATGCCAAACGGTTTAGGCGGAACAAGCCTTTCAGGGGCAGGAAATCGACAACCTACCATTGGCACAGGAACCATATTTCATGCACAATTCGGTTATTCACTCCCCTATTTTGGTGGTAACACAAGCAATGGTCAGCTCCAACCCATACTTGGATTTACCGCAAAAAACTTTGAAGCATTAGCAGATGGCTCTACGCAATTTGATGTAGGCATGAACTATTACATCAATAAACACCACGCAAAAATTACCTTACAGTATTCTACCCGCCCCATTTATAACTTGGATGGCACAAGGGACAGCAGTAAAGGAGAATTGATTCTTCAAACCCATATCTTCTTGTAATTTAAACTTTATATGAAAATGGAAAACAACGATACAAAAATGAAAGAGTATTGGAAAAAGAACATTTCCTATGTACTCATTCTACTCAGCATTTGGTTTTTAGTCTCCTATGTTTTCGGAATATTTTTCGTAGACGAACTAAATACCATCCGAATAGGAGGTTTTAAACTAGGCTTCTGGTTTGCACAACAAGGTTCCATTTATGTCTTCGTCATCTTGATCTTCGTTTATGTACGACTCATGAACAAGCTCGACAAAGAGTACGATGTTTACGAAGAATAAGAGCATATTTGAATAAGCCTTTTTGGCTTTTTAAGGCTTTCTAAAACCGCCAATTTCGTTACTTTATCGTTAAATAGTCTATGATTATTCGCCTCTAAAGTGCCTCATTGGACGATTTTATAAATCTCTTAAAAAACTCAAAAATTTTATTCAAACATGCTCTAAGCGATTTCCCCAACAATTTCAAAACTTTAAAATTCAGAAAGCATGGATGTGCAAACTTGGACTTATCTTATCGTAGGGCTTACGTTCTTGCTCTACATCGGGATCGCTATTTGGTCCCGTGCCTCATCAACTAAAGACTTTTATGTAGCAGGTGGAGGCGTTCCTCCGTTGGCAAATGGTATGGCTACAGCAGCCGACTGGATGTCAGCCGCTTCTTTCATATCAATGGCAGGTTTAATTTCCTTTATGGGTTACGACGGTGCCGTTTACTTAATGGGCTGGACAGGTGGCTATGTATTACTGGCCTTGTTACTTGCTCCTTACCTCAGAAAATTTGGCAAATTTACGGTTCCCGATTTCATTGGCGAACGCTATTATTCAGGAACAGCTAGAACAGTAGCCGTCATTGCCGCACTCATTGTTTCGTTTACCTATGTTGCCGGACAAATGCGTGGTGTAGGTGTGGTATTTTCTCGATTTCTTGGAGTAGATATTGATTTAGGCGTGGTCATCGGTATGCTGATTGTTTTCTTTTATGCCGTTTTAGGCGGAATGAAAGGGATTACCTATACGCAAGTAGCACAATATTGTGTACTGATATTTGCCTTTATGGTTCCTGCCTTCTTTATCTCCATCCAAATGACGGACACGGTTTTACCACAACTTGGATTTGGCAGTACCCTAACAGGTTCAGAGACCTATTTATTGGATAAGCTCGATGGCCTCCACAAAGAACTCGGATTTAGTGCGTACACAGATGGATCGAAAAGTACCATAGATGTCTTTGCCATTACACTGGCCCTGATGGTCGGAACTGCCGGATTGCCTCATGTAATTGTGCGTTTCTTTACCGTTCCTAAAGTAAAAGATGCCCGTCTTTCAGCGGGATACGCCTTAATCCTCATTGCGATACTTTACACAACAGCACCTGCTATTGCAGCTTTTGCACGTACCAATTTAATTGAAACGGTAAACAATAAGCCTTATCAAGAAATGCCAACATGGGTAAGCAATTGGGAAGATACCGATCTATTAGGTTGGATTGATAAAAACGATGATGGTAAAATTCAATATGTGGCGGGGAATGCCTTAACGGGGAAAAAACCGATTTTTGAAGAAGGCAAAGGTAAATATGGACAACGACTCATCTCCAATGCCAATAAAGATTCTGAAAATGAACTGTATATTGATCGGGATATTATGGTGTTGGCAAATCCAGAAATTGCTAACCTCCCCAATTGGGTAATTGCCTTAGTGGCAGCTGGTGGTTTAGCCGCAGCGCTTTCCACCGCAGCAGGATTGTTACTGGTCATTTCAACATCTGTAGCACACGATCTATTTAAAAAGCAGATTAAACCAGATATTTCTGAAAAAGGAGAGCTTTTAGCCGCTCGTATTGCCGCTGCGTGTGCAGTATGTGTTGCTGGTTACTTTGGCATTAATCCTCCAGGCTTCGTAGCAGCTGTGGTAGCACTTGCCTTCGGATTGGCTGCTGCCTCATTCTTCCCAGCCATCATTCTTGGTATTTTTTATAAACGCATGAATAAAGAAGGGGCAATTACAGGAATGATTGCAGGGTTAGCAGCTATGATGCTTTACATGCTCGTTTATAAATTTAACTTATTTGGACCTACTACCGCTGAAGATTGGTGGTTTGGAATCTCTCCAGAAGGATTTGGAACCATCGCCATGTGTGTGAACTTGGTCGTATCCATTGTAGTCTCCAACTTTACTCCTGCGCCTCCACAAGAGGTAATGGATTTAGTGGAGGACATTCGTCATCCTAAGGGGGCGGGCGAAGCAATTGATCACTAAGTGGGAAGACTTTCAAGGGAAAATCCCTTTGAATCTGGAAGCAACTACTATCATGGGTTCTGCTAATTCTGGGCTTGTGGGATTTAATTACTAAAATTTCGGGTAAAGCATGATTAAAATTGAGCTAGATCAAGGCGGTAAAGTTGAGTCTAGCAGCGTTAAACGATACTTTACCAACGCAGAGATCGCTCAATTTTATCCTTGGGTTACCCAAATGCTTAGTGTTTAAAGCCCACTAGAGCCTGTGGTAGGTTTTCAACAAAAAATTAGACTGATTCGCATCAAAAATGACAAAGCTTAAATCTCACACCAAACAATTAATCTTGGTAGCCATTGGTTTCCTAATTTTGATGAATTTCCCCATCTTAGGAATTTTCAACAAATCGGCATTGATTGCTGGCATTCCAGTTTTATATTGTTACATCTTTGGAATTTGGGCCATTACCATCTTACTCATTTTTGTAATTTCAAACCGTAAAAAAGAATCTTGAATTTGTATGTCTGTTGCTGCAGTACTCGCATATTCATTTAGTTATTTGGCTATACTTTTTGCCATTGCCTATTTCGCTGAGCGAAGATCCGCAAGAGGCAAAAGCGTGATTTCGCCCAATATTTACGCGTTATCCTTAGCCGTTTACTGTACTGCATGGACTTATTATGGCAGCGTTGGACGTGCCGCAAAATCGGGAGCCGATTATTTACTCATCTACTTAGGGCCTACGCTCATGGCTCCACTTTGGTGGATTGTACTTCGGAAGATTATTCGAATTTGTAAAATTCAACGCATCACTAGCATTGCCGATTTTATCTCTTCAAGGTATGGGAAAAGTACGCGATTAGGGATACTGGTAACACTATTCTGCATTCTAGGAATTGTTCCCTATATCGCACTACAAATCAAGGCCATATCACTGAGTTTCAACATACTCGTAAGTGGTGACATTACCCTTTCTGATGTAAGTGACACTGGCGCTTATTTGTCCGATAGTTCATTTTACTTAACCATTGGACTTGTGGTATTCACCATACTATTTGGAGCACGTAAAATGGATGTGACCGAACGGCACGAAGGGATGGTTGCTGCCATTGCTTTTGAATCCTTATGGAAACTCATCGCGTTCATTGTCATCGCGCTCATCATCATCTTCTATTTCTTTAATGGATTGGGTGATATCTTTCAGCAGGCGAGCAGCCTTACGCATCTCAAACAACAGTTCACCTTACAAACGAGTAGTGAAGAATGGTTCTGGATGATGTTTATTTCCATGAGCGCCATCATTTTATTGCCTCGTCAATTTCAAGTTGGGGTGGTAGAAAACACCAGTGAAAAACACATCTTAAAAGCGACGTGGTTGTTTCCATTATACCTTTTAGCCATCAATCTATTTGTACTACCCATTGCCTTTGGAGGGGAAGTGATTTTTGAAGGCCAAGGTGCCAACCCCGATATGTTTTTATTGAGTATTCCATTGGCAAAAGGGCAAAACTGGATGGCGATTATTGCATATCTTGGCGGACTATCCGCAGCAACAGGAATGATCATCGTTTCGAGCATTGCTTTAAGCATTATGGTAAGTAATAACCTGATTATTCCCTTGTTTCTCCGTTTCGATCAATCGACTCCTTGGTCTAGTTCATTTAAAACCGTTTTGAAATACAGTCGTTGGGGAAGTATCGTATTCATTTTATTCATTTCATATGCGTATTGTGTCGGTATTGCCTCCAAATTGTCTTTGGTTTCTATTGGACTGGTCAGTTTTTCGGCAGTGGCTCAATTTGCCCCAGCGGTAATTGGTGGATTATTCTGGAAAGCAGCGAACCGATCGGGCGCACTTTGGGGAATTATTGGCGGTTTTATCATCTGGTTTTATACGTTGGTATTTCCAACCATCATTGATGCGGGCTTTTTACCGCAAAGCATACTCACCGAAGGGCCCTGGGGAGTTTATTGGTTAAAGCCTTTCGCCTTCCTTGGGCTGGAAGGAATGGGCTACATTGCCCATGCCATGTTTTGGAGTATGTTGGTAAATATCTCCTTGTTCGTTGGCTTATCACTCACAAAAGAAGCGAGTATCAGAGAACGCCAACAAGCAGAAATCTTTGTCAATATCTTTCGCTTTTCAGAGTCCTTTGAAAATACAATAGCTTGGAAAGAGAATACCTATATTCCTGATATCAAGTCCTTATTAGTCAATTTTTTAGGCACACAGCGTACTGAAGCAGCACTTCAAGCTTTTGAGGAACGCCACCAAGCGACTTGGCAATATGATGGAAAAGTACATCCACGCCTGATTGCTTATGCAGAAAACCTATTGGCGGGTATCATTGGAACGGCTTCTGCTAGAATTGTAGTCAGCTCGGTATCTAAGGAAGAACGAATCGAGATGGATAAAGTGGTGAATATCCTAAAGGAATCGCAACAAACCTTAGCACTTAACCATCAACTCAAACAAACTTCTGATGAGTTGAAAGCCGTCACACAACAGCTTCAACAGGCCAATGACGAGTTAAAACGCCAAGATCAGCTAAAAGATGAATTTCTATACACGGTGACGCATGAACTTCGAACTCCGCTTACTTCGGTTCGTGCCATGGCTGAAATCTTGCATGATAATCATCCAGAAATGGAACATGATGAGCTAGAGAAGTTTTTGGGTACCATCGTCACCGAAGCCGAACGCCTCACTCGGTTAATCACGCAAGTGCTGGATTTGGAAAAGTTTGATTCAGGAACGCAAAAGCTTGACAAACAGGTTTACCAGTTGAACACCGTGATTGAGGAAGCGCTCCGCAGTTGCCAAACGATGCTGAACAAAAAAGAGATTCAATTGCAGCTTGATCTGACTGAACATGATCGGATTTTGATTGATCGCGACCGCATTATCCAAGTCTTTATTAACTTAATTTCCAATGCGGTAAAGTTTTGTGAACCCCAAACGGGTAAAATCACCATTCATTCATTCAATCAAGCCCCAGGAATACACATCAAACTTACTGATAATGGCTGCGGCATCGATCCAAATGCTATTCAGCATATTTTCGATAAGTTTTACCAAGTAAAAAATCAGCCTGACAAAAAAGCAAAAGGAAGTGGTTTAGGTTTGGCAATCACCAAAAAAATCATTCAATTACATGGAGGAACAATACAGGTGAGTAGTCAACTTGAACAGGGT
>JBMYQA010000203.1:0-11293 GCA_049600855.1 Flammeovirgaceae bacterium
AAACCTCTTGAAGTCATGACACTCTTCATTTCTTCATGCCAAGTTTCCTGCTTTCCATTGCCATCGTGTATGTATACTTTGGTAATCATCGCATCAACTCCCAAACTAAAGATTACTTTTTGTTTTTTAGATTTTAACTCATGCTTTCTCGCTAATTCATTTGTTAAAAAGGCTTCCTTTATTTGGATTTCTTGAGAAAATGCAATGAAAACCTAAAATTATTCAAGATGTGTAGTAGCTTTTCACTCTCAACAACACTTATCAACTTTTTTATGCTATGAAACACCTTGTACCATCGCTTTTATTGCTCCTATTTTTAGGGAGCTTATCAACTGTAAATGCCCAGCAGGTTGGAGCGCAACAACTACTGACGCTCGATCGCATCTATTCAGGAGAGTTTCGACAAGAATGGCAACGCCCAATTCAATGGATTGAAGATGGGAATGCTTACATCATCATTGAGCAAAAGGAGGCAAAAGATGAACTGATTCGATACGATAGTAAAACGCAGGAAAAAACGACTTTTTTGGCTGCGGAAAAGTTAATGGCTAATGGAAAAGCGCTTAGGATTGAAAGCTTTAGCTTGTCACCTGATGCCACTAAAGTGTTGATTTTTACCAATTCTAGCCGCGTATGGCGCTCCAATACCCAAGGAGATTATTGGGTATATGATTTTTCTTCCGATCAGCTCAAGCAACTCGGTCAACAATTTGAGGCATCATCACTCATGTTTGCCAAGTTTTCAGCCAACAATCAATATGTCGCTTATGTACACAAATTCAATTTATATCAAGAAGATTTTCAGTCGGGAACAGTTACCCAGCTGACTTTTGATGGAAGTCGAACCATTATTAATGGAACGTTTGATTGGGCTTATGAAGAAGAGTTTGGTAAGCGCGATGGTTTTGCTTGGAGTCCTGATGCAGCGCACATTGCCTTTTGGCAGTTAGATGCTTCGGAAATTGGCACCTTCTACATGATCAACAACACCGATTCGATTTATTCAAAACCCATTCCCATCCAATACCCTAAGGTTGGGCAAGCACCTTCTGCGGCTAAATTAGGCTTGGTAGATATGGTGACGAAAAAAATTACTTGGATTCCTTTACCTGGCGGAGAAAAGGAAAATTACATTCCAGGCATGCAATGGGTAAATAGCGATTTATTGCTGATTCAACAGATGAATCGCAAGCAAAATCAGTTGATCGTTTGGTCGTACAAACCCTCAAACAACGCATTAAAGCAGGTTTATGTGGAAAAAGAAGATACTTGGGTCGATTTAGCTTATCCTGATGTATCAGCGAGTGGTTGGGGGAATAATGATTTACCGCTCATTAATAACAAGGAAGATTTCCTCAGAATGACCGAAAACGATGGGTGGAGACATGTCTACAAAATAAATATTGCCAGCGGCCAGAAAACGCTACTTACGCCAGGCGATTACGATGTAGCTTCGATGTATGGCCCAAGTAAGCAGTTACTTTACTTTATTGCTTCGCCAACTAACAGCACACAACGCTATTTGTATAGTGTAGATTTGAAAGGAAAGGGCAAAGTAAAGCGCCTAACGCCTGAAAGTTATGAAGGCATCAACACCTACAATGTGGCACCAAATGGACAATTTGCTTTTCACAATCACCGAAGTACGCAAACAGTACCCACCGTTCGATTTATTTCACTGCCTGATCATAAAATCATTAAAAGCTTAGTTACCAATACAGCTTATAAAAAGAAGCTAGCAACCTTGGCTTTGCCCGAAGTTCGTTTTCAATCGGTAAAAATTGAGGATGGATTAGAAGTCGATGCCCGAATGGTACTGCCGATTGATTTTGATGAAAACAAAAAATATCCCGTGCTATTCCATGTATATGGAGAGCCTTGGGGACAAGTTGCTTTGGATGAGCCCATTTCTCTTTGGAATGTGATGTTGGCGCAAAAAGGTTATGTGATTATTGATATGGACAATCGAGGCACACCTTGTTTGAAAGGAAGTGCGTGGCGTAAAAGCATTTACCGCAAAGTAGGCCTTATTAATGCGGATGATCAAGCCAGTGCAGCGAAGGAAATTTTGAAGTTACCTTACCTCGATGAAACACGCACCGCGGTGTGGGGCTGGAGTGGAGGGGGTTCCATGACGCTTAATCTGATGTTCAGGTATCCTGAAATTTACCAAACGGGTATTTCAATCGCTCCCGTGTCGGACCAACTCATTTACGATAATATTTACCAAGAGCGTTACATGGGCTTACCTCAAGAGAATAAAGAGGATTTCATCAAAGGCTCTCCGATAACTTACGCTAAAAATCTGCAAGGAAACCTACTGCTGATTCACGGTACAGCTGATGATAATGTACATTATCAAAGTGCAGAGCTCGTTGTGAATGAGCTGATTAAGCATAACAAGCAGTTTCAGTTTATGGCATACCCCAACCGTTCGCATGGTATTTATGAAGGGCAGAATACTCGAAGGCATTTGTATACCCTGATGACCAATTACTTGATGGAACACACCCCTGTAAATGAGTAAAGGGAAGGTTTGTTAATCGATCACAGCTTCCGTAATGGATAGCTGTGATGGGTTTTCGTTCGAGCTGACTTGGCTTTAAACTTGACTTAAACGTTTACGAATTTTCGATAATCCCACAGGAGTAAGTCCAAGATAAGAGGCAATGAGGTATTGTGGAACGCGCTGCAATAGGAAGGGACGTTTTTGGATTAAACGGAGGTAGCGTTCTTCTTTGGTCAGATTGGTTAAATAAGCAGCACTTCTGAAAGTTTTTAAAAAAGCATCCTGCATGGAGAGGCGGCCAAAGCGTTCCAACTCATGCGAGTAGGCAAAGGAACGTTCAATATCTGCTTTAGAGGCATATATGATGCGGCAATCCTCCGCAGCCACCAAGTAGGAGTTTGAAACTCGATCTTCTACGTAAGGATAGAGATCGGTAAAAAACATGTCTTCTGTGAAAAACTCAATCACGTTAATGTCTCCATCTTTGAGTTGGTAATAATACACACAACCTTTATCGAGGTAATAGAATTTGTTGACTAATTGCCCTGCTTCAATTAACGTATCGCCTTTCGATAATTCTTTTACGGCATAATGCTTTAAGAAGTACTCAAGGTTTTCATCACTAATTTCAGTGTAGGATCTTATTTTTTTGATTAGGTTCTCCACAGGCTACTTGTTTCAACAAAAATAATTGAAGCAACTAAAAACTACTAGAAAAGCATCATTCTTTAAGGGAAGTTACATATACTGCTCAACTTGCAGCGTAGAACTTTAGGAAGTTTACGGGTTGAGGCTTAATCACCTACAAAAGCGAAGTTTGGAACGCATGCATTACAAACGTTCCAAAGTTTATTGAGTACTACACAATTTGTCGAAAAATTTACACATGCTTTAATGCATTTCATTAGCAAGCCATTCGCTGTCGTATTTTTCTAGTGCGCGCTGTAGTTCAGTCCATAGTTCATCAGCCGTGCCATCAATGCCTCTTCTGAGCCAAAAACCAATAGCCATTTGTGGCGTCCATGCATCACTGTCGCTTTCGATAGTATATTCGGGAAGGGCTTCGCCAAAGCGTTCATCCAAATAGGTTAACGCCCTGAAATCTGGATTTTCTGCATTTCGGGAATAATTCAAATACTCTTCTTCGAAATCTCGAACCTCTTGGATGTATTGATAAGAAACCGCCATGGTGCGGAAAAAGCGTTGGAAAATCCGATCATAAAGTGCTTGATACGTGTGCCCTAAAATCTGATCCGTTGGCTCGGGAACCATGGTTGCCCCAGCCCAAGTAATAAAATCAGGATTAAAATGCCTAAAGCCTGCTTCTTCTTTAGTTTTTAAGATGGCAGCGCCATGAGTTATGGTATACCCAGTCATTAATCCATCTGCTTCTTCACCTTCTTCTACTGCTTCAGGATACTTATTGATCATGAAATTCATCATACAATCATCTAACCTACCATAGAATAAAATGCCATTAATGCCAGCTGTGAATCGTCCATAATAGGTATTCCCAACTTTTAATTCATCCGAGTCATCTTCATCATAAGCCCCTTCAAACATGTATTCATATGGGTTTTTAAAGAAGCATGCATAGATTTCTGCTAAATCTTCTTTACTAAACTCTTCGAGTTCAATCTTCTCCATGCGATTATATTGCATAAACCATTCGTTGTCATAATCCAGCATGATGCGCTCCAAATGCGTCCAACAAGCGAGGTCAGAGCCATCTAACTTTCGTCTCAACCAAAATCCAAAAGCTTGGTCTGCTTCTAACTCTTCATAAGATTCTACATCGAATTGATTTAATAAATTTCCGTACTTATCATACAAATAAGATGGGCCATAAAAGTCATCCTCAGGTCGGTTAGAAAAGTTATTGGCATAGGCAGTCGCTTCAGACTGAAAATCCATATTTTTCGTGAGGTATAAGCGTGTGAGGGTATAAATGCGAGCCATGCGTTTAAATACACGCTCATAAAAGTCTTGAGCTTTATACCCCATTAGTCGAGCTTCAGGTTTGGGAACGAGTTGAGCTGCCCAATCCAAAAAAGCAGGATTAATGCCCTTGAAATACGAATCATATCGAAAAGAGGTGAGATAAGGTGACTTTCCCGAAAGGTTCTGAAGTGATTTCGCTAAAGGAATTGCTTCATTGGTCTCATTGCCCATGTACTTGTCCATGGCGCTGGTAAGTCCATACGCTTTCGCAGTGAATAAGCCCATACCAAACATCCCATAACTTTTCCCATTCACCGTGATTTGTTGTGCGGCATTTTCATCAAATGCATAAGGCGTGGTAGAGCTAAACCATAGACTGACTAGTTTGGCTGTTAACTCTAAATTCGCTTCTTCTTGTTGTCCTTTTTTCAATGCACCTTCCCGCTCTGCTAATTCTTTTTCCTTCTCAAGTAAAAGACGCTCCTTTTCTGCTAAGGCTTCCGCCTGTTCTTTTTGACTGTCTTTTGAGGAACAAGCCCCTAACAACAGTAACCCTAAAATGAGTAAGATAAGTTTGTTTGAGTTCATTTTGGTAAAGATTGATGGATGAGGTATTGAATACTAAGAGGCAGTCTAAAATACATGCTTTCCCCTGCAAATGGCAGCTTTTGGTATGAAATCCTTTATTTTAGATTACTACCTGAAAGATTATCAAATTATTTTTGTGCATCAGCTTATATAATGTGTAAACTAAATTATTTAACATTCTGAAGTTGTTTGTAGAGTTAGTAAAACGTCCGAATGCGGCCCACCTCTACAAACTGCAATCGAGTAAATCTTCAGATTTACGCTTATAGCAAAATATTAAAAAACTTCGTTTACAGTGTATTATATTTCGTTTGGGAAAAGCTTTTCTTAACGGTTTGATACTTTATGTAGCAACGCATTGGTGTTTTTCACTCCTTCACGATGGCTTTGCAAATCGTGAAGGAGCAAAAGTGAACTTATTTGAAAATGATGGATCAAGATTATCACGTATTGCGCTCGAACATTGAACAGCGGGTTTTATTAACGGCTGAAGATTGGGAACGCATTTCCTCGTTTTTCAAACCTAAGTTTATCAAAAAGAAAAAAGACCTGTTTCGCGCAGATGAAACACACAGGCACATTGCTTTTGTATTGAAAGGATGTTTTCGATCCTTTTCCACCGATTTAAAAGGAAAAGAACATACGATCCAATTTGCCTTAGAAAGCTATTGGATTGGTGATTTGATGAGCTTCTTAACGCAGCAACCTAGCCAATATACCATAGAAGCCATTGAAGATTCATCGGTCTTATTGATTTCCAAAGAAAAATTGGATCAATTATACCATGAAGTCCCCATCATGGAACGCTATTTTAGAATATTGATTGAAACAGCTTACATTGCCACTAGGCAACGGTTGAGTGGAACCATGCAAGAACCTGCTGAAGTTCGTTACAAAAAACTATTGACCAAACAGCCCCAATTTATCCAACGAATTCCCCTCACTTACATCGCCTCTTTTTTGGGAATCACCCCCGAAAGTTTAAGCCGAATCAGAAAGCAATTAATTGATTAACAAGCGATTATATCTAGCTTTTGATCTACATCAATTTATCGAGTTAACATAGATCAAGTCCATTTCTTACCATAGCTCAAAGGAAAGAAAATCCTTTTGAGGCACCTTTGTATTGTTCAAGGTGATGAACGGGTTGGAGTTACCATCACCACTTCATTAATCAAAAAAATATACAGACGATGAGTACCGTAAAAACAGTTGATCTTACAGCACAGGTGGAAGAATTAAATCGCATGATTCAATCAGGGCAAGTATTGGAAGCCTTCGAAAAGTTTTATGCAGAAGATGTAGTGATGCAGGAAAATGAAAATGAGCCTACTACGGGTAAAGCCGCTTGTAGACTGCACGAAGAGGCTTTTGTGAATGGAATTCAAGAGTTCCGAAAAGGGAATGTGAAAAATGTAATCATCAGTGATGGGATTACGGTAGTAGAATGGGAATTTGACTTCACGCATAAAGATTGGGGAGTTCGCAACTACACACAAATAGCCGTTCAACGCTGGAATGACGAAGGGCAGATTGTTTCAGAGAAGTTCTATTACAACAGTTAAGCAGTTACGCATCACAATACTCAATTTAAAAACTCAATTGATATGAATACGAAATCATTTTTCTCAATTATAGTGTTACTTTTCATTTCATTAAGTGTACAAGCACAAACGACTTGGAAAGTTGACCCATCGCACTCCAAAGTTGGATTTGCCGTAAGCCATTTGGTGATATCGGAAGTAGAAGGAGAATTCAAAACCTACGAAGCCTCTATTTCGACAAAAAATGAAGATTTTACAGGGGCAAAAATTTCCTTTTCAGTAGATGCCAACTCCATTGACACCGATAGTGAAATGCGAGACAAGCACTTAAAATCGGAGGATTTTTTCCACATCTCGGCTCATCCCAAATTAACATTTGAGAGCACCAAGTTTAGCAAGAAGGGCAGTAAGTACGTATTGGAAGGAAACTTGACGATTCGTGGTGTCAGTAAAAAAGTGAAGTTTAACGTGAGTCATGGAGGCATTGCCAAAGATGGTTACGGAAATGTGCGCGCCGGTTTTAAGGCCACCACACAAATTAATCGTAAAGATTTTGGCGTTGCTTGGAATGCAAAAACCGAAAACGGTGGATTAACTGTAGGAGAAGAAGTTGACATCACCTTGAAGCTGGAATTTATTAAGCAGCAGTAATTTTTTCCAAACTCCTGTTGTGCTCACAAAACAACAGGAGTTTTTCTTTTTAGTGATGAATCTAAAGCTTTCTTTACTCTACTTTTTCCCCTTGTTTATCAATAAAAAACCAAGTTTCGCTCTCCCAAAAAGAATATTCCCCATCCTGTTTAGACGTGCATTCCAATGCTACTTTTGCCTTACCATCTTGGAAAGCATAAGCACACGGATATTGTGGGTCAATTACCACTTTTCCATCCATATTGGCAAAACCGATTTTCCCATCCTTCACCATGCGAAATAAGCCTTCTTGCACATAATCGGGGCCATTATCGTACACAAATACCTCAAAAAGCCTTTTTTCTTTCCGATTGATGCCAATTAAACCTTCCTGACTAGCTACAATGGCAAAGGTTTTAAAGGTATCGGTAAAGCAGTAGTCATATTTTCCCATGGCAATTACCGTATCGCCTTTGCTATTTACATAGCCCTGCAGCCCCGTATCTTCATTTTCCACACGAATTAAAAATGGATCGTCAGCAGCTGGAGTAGGCACAGACTTTTTCGGTTTGGAAGAATCGGTGTTGGGAGAACAGGCGAAAAGGATTGCAAGTAAAAGGATACAGATATGTTTGTTCATGGATGATGAGTTTAGGTATTTGCTAGTAGATTGTAATAAGTAATGAAAAATAATCACTTAGACATCATTCTATTTTTTAAAATTAAGCCTGTTTCTCAAAGGTACTAACGTCTTCTCGATTTTGAATATTTCGAAAAGCGATTTTTTAGGTGGATTTACTCTTTTACAAAAAAAATGAGTGATCATGTTTACCTTTTGCCGGTTTTGACATTATGTATACGCGATGTGATGTAGCTACACAAAACGCTTCTATACATTTTTACACATTTATTTAAAGAGAACAATGAAATTCATTAAGCACATTTTTACACTATTCATGGTTACATTTTTCTGTTCTGGGGCTTTTGCTCAAATTAATATTGGAGCACAAGCCTCTTATTTTAGCATGGGATCAGAATCGATTACTAGCCCAGGCCTCGGTATTAGGGGCGAATACGGTATTACAGAAAAAGCAGCGTTTACTGCTAGTATAAACTATTACTTTGGTACAGAAGAAAACTTATCTTTTACAGCTAGAAGTTCAACCGATCAAATTGAAGTTCCTGTAACGCATAACTTATCATTTTTACACGCAAGTATTGGTGCCAAGTATTACATTGCAGGCAATTATGAATCAAATGTAGGGTTTTACGGACTCTTCGGATTAGGTTTGATGCTAGCTCCTTCTAAACTTTCCTATGGCGACTTTGATCGTTCTACTTACACATTGGATGAGGAATTAGGTAATGAAACCTTACAAAACTTCACGATCAATTTAGGCATTGGTTTAGAAAAGAACTTTGAATCTTTCGCCGTTTTTGGGGAAGGGAGAGTAGCATTACCAGCTAATGAACAAAATGGGCAAGCCATAGCATTTGAGATTCCAACTTCTACGACACTACAATTAGGCGTAAGAATTCCTATTTCGCAATAAAATAGTTCGTTAATATCAATCAAATTCAAGCTTCAAAACTATTTAAGTTTAAGGCTTGAATTTTTCCTTTTAAGAACTATCACTTCCTTATGATGAGAGCGACACAACTTATGCTGCTTTTCATGATCTATTTAGGTGTTGGTTGTAATCCTTATTCTCCTAATAAATACCAAGTGGAAACAACATTGGAAAAACTTCCCTGTTATCAACTACTTATTACATGTATCAAAGATAATCCTACCCTTCAAAAGCAATTAATTGAAATTCGAGATTCAAGACTAAAAGGGCCGACAGATGTATATGCTATTGATCGGAAATATAGATTCATAGAATTATCAGAGTTTCAGCGAACCCTTCCTAAAAATTGGATAAAAAATTGTAATAAACTGCTAGGTCATCATCACGATTTAAGGGGGATTCGATATATCAACAGCGACTTAATTATTATTGAAGTTGATTATTTTGATAGAAGAACACTAGATGAGTATTCAATGGCAGATACTTATGAGTTTCATCGACTTATTTTTGCTAGAGAACAGATTAACCGTTCAATGTTTTATGATAAAACAGAAAAGCTTATTTGGAAAAAGGAACTAGAAGATCATTGGATGTATGAGGTGAGTCATCGCAAATATTTATACTTTAGTCCTAAAATGTAATGTTATGCCAATAACCCTTATCGACCAAATGAATCGGGAAATCCAAGTTCCCAACACGCCGCAACGCATCATTTCTTTGGTGCCTTCTCAAACCGAGTTGCTCATCGATTTAGGATTGGAAGATCAATTGATTGGCATCACGAAGTTTTGCATTCATCCAGCAGGTTTAACAAAGAAGAAGCAAATTATTGGCGGGACCAAAAAATTCCGCTTTGAGGCAATTGATGCTTTGCAGCCTGATTTGATCATTGGAAATAAGGAGGAAAACTATCAGGAAGGCATTGAACAGCTAGCTCAAAAATACCCCGTTTGGATGAGCGATATTGTGAGTCTGGAAGATGCTTTTCAGATGATGTTGGCTATTGGGGAAATGACGCATACTACTGGTCAAGCACAAGCACTGGTTGACCAAATTCGGCAAAACTTTCAACAACTTCCGAAATTTCCCAAACAAAAAGCGCTCTACTTCATCTGGCGAAAGCCATACATGCTCGCTGGCCGAGGAACATTTATCCATACCTTAATGGAAATGGCTAATTTGGAAAATGTCATTCAAGGTGAGCGTTACCCCGCTTTGGAAATCGAGGCATTACAAGCATTACAGCCAGATACCGTTTTATTATCCTCAGAACCCTATCCCTTCAAAAAGAAACACCTCGAAGAACTTCAAGAGATTTTTCCCAAAGCCAACATTCAGTTGGTCGATGGAGAATTGTTTTCTTGGTATGGAAGCCGATTGCTACATACTCCTGCTTATTTCAAGGTACTTTTCAATCAATAACCCAAACTTTTCGTGCCACAAAAAGTTGTTGGAGCATGAAAGTCATCGAAAAGTATCAGCTATCTGCAACCGATATTGATCGAGTTGTGAACATGGCTTGGGAAGATCGTACCCCTTTTGAAGCTATTCAAGCACAATTTGGATTAAAAGAAGCAGAAGTCATTTCTTTAATGAAACATGAAATGACATTGAAGAACTGGAAAAAGTGGCGTGCGCGTGTGCAAGGACGTAAAACAAAACACCGTAAGCTTCGCGATAAAGACGTATTGCGTTTCAAATCGAACGCACAACGGATTATTACCACTCATCGAATTCCAAAACGATAAGCACTGTTTTTATTTATTAGCCATGTCTCCATCTCACACATCACTCGTTTGGTTTAGAAATGACCTGCGTATAGCCGATAATCATTCATTGCTCCACGCGATTAAAAGTCCTCATCAGGTCATTGGATTGTATTGCTTTGATCCTCGCCACTTTGCGGAAACAAGCTTTGGGTTTCGCAAAACGGAAAAGTTTCGAGCCAAGTTTTTACTAGAAACGGTAGCTGGACTGAAACAAAACCTGGAACAATTAGGAATTCCATTATTAGTTTATGTTGCACAGCCTGAAAACGTAATTCCGCGATTAGTTGGGCAATACCACATTAAGCAGGTGTTTTCTCAAAAGGAATGGACAAGTGAAGAAGAAACGGTTTACCAAAACGTGAAAGCAGCAGTGCCTCCTAAAATTCTGTTTCATGAAGTCTACGATCAATTCCTTTATCATCCTGCTGATGTTCCTTTCGAAGTGCAGAAACTTCCAAACGTCTTCACCAATTTCAGGAAGAAATGTGAAAAATATGCGAGTGTAAAATCCATCGAATCACTTCCTCAAATTGAGCAAAAGCCCATTTCAAATCCAACTACTCTGCCTACCTTACCAGACTTGGGTTTTCAGGAATTTCAAGTAGATCGTCGAACTGCTTTCCCATTTAAAGGCGGAGAAAATGAAGCTTTAGCGCGCTTAGAATCTTATTTCTTTGAGACTCAAAAGCTCGCATATTATAAAAAGACACGAAATGGACTTTTAGGAACCGACTACAGTTC